>JBEANV010000333.1:0-16072 GCA_041165285.1 Pseudomonadota bacterium
ACGCGATGCTGCACTTCTTCTACGGCCTGCCGCGGCTGGTGTTCCTGACCGCGCCGCTGGCCTACCTGTTCTTCGCCGCCCACGTCATCCACGCCTCGGCGGTGATGATCGCGGCGATGGCGCTGCCCCACCTGGTCCACGCCAACCTCGTCAACTCGCGCACGCAGGGCAAGTTCCGGCACTCGTTCTGGGCCGAGGTGTACGAGGCAGTGCTGGCCTGGTACATCTTCCGCCCGACCATGCTCGCGCTGATCGACCCCAAGGCCGGCAGCTTCAACGTCACCGCCAAGGGCGGCTACATCGAGCGTGACTTCTTCGACTGGGGCATCGCGCGGCCCTACGTCGTGCTGCTGTCGCTCAACATGTTCGGCTTCGTGGTCGGCATCGTGCGGCTGTTCTGGTGGAACACGCACGAGCTGGACACGGTGCTGCTGAACATGCTGTGGACGGTCTACAACCTCGTGATTCTGGGCGCGGCGGCGGCGGCGGCATCCGAAACGCGGCAGGTACGCCAGTCCCACCGCGTGCAGTTCGGCATCCCGGCGCGCATGGAAACCGCCGATGGCCGTGTCTGGCACGTCGAGACCGAGGATTTCTCCGAAGGTGGTCTGCGCGTCCGGCTGCCGCCCGGCGTGATGCTGGACGAGCAGACGCCCGTCACGCTGGCGCTGCTGCGCGGTGACCACGCGGCGCTGTTCTCGGCGCTGATCGTGTTCCGCCAGGGCGAGCACCACGGGCTGCGCTTCGATCCGATGACGCTGCAGCAACAGATGGACCTGGTGGAAATCACCTTCGCCCGCGCCGACGCGTGGATCGACCACGCGTCACGCCATGCCCCGGACCGGCCGGCCCATGCCATGCGGCAGATCATCGGCCTCGGCGCACGCGGCTGCGCCAAGGTGTTCGGCTGGAAGTCGAAACACGCGGCGAAACAGGCGGGTCAGCCCCGCAGGCCGGCACCGGTCCGTGCCTGAAGTGCGCAGCGCAAGACAACAAGGATTGCAGGGATGACAAAGAGGCACGACACGATGCCGGCCACGCCGGCGCGCAGGTGCGCCCGGCAGGTGCTGGCTGCAGTGCTGGCGGCGGCCCTGGGCCTGACCGGCGCGCTCGCCGCCAACCCGGGCCGCGATCTGGTGATGCCCTTCTCGCAGCTCGGTCAGCGCGACGCGGTGATGCTCAAGCGTGGTCATTCGCGCCACCAGATTCCGTTCGCATTGCGGGCCGACGAAGTGGTGTCCTCGGCGGTACTCAAACTGGACATCGCCCAGTCGCCGATGCTGGCCGGGCGTGTCGGCGCGCTGGAGGTGCGGCTGAATGGCGAACTCGTGAGCCGCCTGGAAGCGCCCGCCACGGTCGGCGCCCGTGGTGCAAGCCACACGATCGCGATCGATCCCCGACTGGTGATCGACCAGAACGAGCTGACCGTGCAGTTCGCCGAACCGATCGATTGCGCGGCCCCCGACAGTGCCGGCCTCTGGGCCCAGATCGCCACGACCTCGTCATTCCACCTGGTCATGACGCCGCTGCCGCTGGCCGACGACCTTTCGCTGCTGCCGGCGCCCTTCTTTGATCCGCGCGATCCGCGCCGCAACGAGCTGACGCTGGTGTTCTCGCCGCGCGCGGGCGAGGCCACGCTGCAGGCCGCCGGCAATGTGGCCTCGTGGTTCGGCGCGCTGTCGGCTTACCGGGGTGTGCGCATCCAGGCGCGCGACCGCCTGCCCGGCGGCAACGCAATCGTGCTCGCCACGCCGGAGGACGCACCACCGGGTGTGATCCTGCCGCCGATCGCCGGTGCCTCGGTGACGTTTGCAGCCCACCCGGACGACCCGCAACGCAAGGTGCTTTACCTGCTGGGCCGCAATGGCGAGGAACTGCGCCGCGCCGCTGACGCCCTGGTGCGCGGACAGTTGCCCGGCCAAGGCAGCAGCGCGCTGATCGACCGCCTGACCGACGCTGCTCCGCGCCGCGCCTGGGACGCCCCCAACTGGACGCCCACCCACCGCGCCGTTCGCCTGGACGAGCTGGTCTCCACCGCCTCGCTGACCGCCCGCGACACCCGCCCGCTGCAGGTCACCGTGCCGATGCGGCTGCCACCCGACCTGTTCCCGTGGCGCGAGCGGAAGATTCCGGTGGACCTGCGCATGCGTCACGAGGCGCGGCCCGACGATGCACCAGCGGCACTGCACCTGCGGTTCAACGGCGAATCCCAGCTCGACGAACGGCTGGAACCGGGCACGGCCACGCATTGGCTCGACACCCTGCAGCGCGGCGTCCGCGGTGAGCGTGACGATGCGCTGACGCGCTCGGCGCGCCGCCATCTGCGCCTGCCGGTGGCCGCGCTCGGCACACAGTCCTACACCCGCCTGGACCTCACGCTGCAGCATGGCGTCGGCGACGAGGCCACCGAGTGCCTGCGCGAAAGCCGCGCCGACGCCGTGCTGGACCGCCCGCGCAGCCTGATCGACGGCGCCTCGACCATCGATTTTTCGGACGCCCCGCACTTCCTGCCCATGCCGAACCTGGCGGCATTCGCCAACGCGACCCACCCGTACACCCGGTTGGCCGATCTGGCGGAAACCGCCGTGGTCCTGCCTGACCAGCCCTCTCGCGAAGACCTCGACACCTTCCTGACGCTGATGGGCCGGGCCGGTGAAGCCACCGGCCTGTCGGCGCGGCTGGTTCGGGTGGTCCATGCCCGCGAGGTCGGGCAAGTGGCCGACCGCGATCTGATCGTCATCGGCAGCGCCGGCAACCAGCGCCTGTTTGCCGACTGGGCGGCCGGCATGCCCTTCCAGGATCTGGCCGCCGTCCGCGCCGCAGCCGCCGCCCCGGCCCGAACCGCTTCGGGCCTGTCCGCCACGGATTGGGGCTTTCCGGACGTGCTGCGCTGGCTCCGCACGCTCGGGCAGCGCGACGACCCGCCGCCGCAGGAAACGCTGGCCTTCCGCGGCACGGATCCGCAGGCGGCGCTGGTCGGCTTCGAGTCGCCGCTGGCGGGCAACCGCAGCGTGGTCGGCCTGATGGCCACCACCCCGGCCGCGCTGTCCTTCATCACCGAAGCGCTGCTCGACAGCAGCCGCCTGGCGCAGATCCACGGCCACGTCACGCTGTTCGACGAATCCGGCCACGTCACTGCCGTTCGCGCAGACCCGACCTACACCAGCGGCGATCTGCCCTGGCTGAGCTGGGTGCGCTGGAAGCTTTCGGACCAGCCGTTCCTGCTGTGGGCCGTGCTGATGCTGGGGATCCTGGCGCTGTCCGCGGTGATCTATGTGCTGCTCCAGCGCCATGCCATGCGCCGCCATGCCGGGGCACCGACCTGAGCCGCCGCGCAGTCCGCAGCGCAGGCGCCTGCTGCTGCGGATCGGTGCCCTGACCGCCGGGGCAGGTGCGCTCGCGAGCACGGCCTGTGCAGCGCCCGCACCGCCGGTGCGCCGGCTGGCCTGCGACGACTTCGATGCGCTCTGGGCCAGCTTCGTCGGTGCCTTCCTGCAGCCTGACGGCCGCGTGCTCGACCCCGACACCGAGGCCCGCATCAGCACCTCCGAGGGCCAGGCCTACGCGCTGTTCTTCGCCCTGGTGGCCAACGACCGCCCACGCTTCGACCTGCTGCTGCACTGGACACGCCAGAACCTCTGCGGTGGCGACTTCGCCGCGCGCCTGCCCGCCTGGCAATGGGGGCGCCAGCGCGACGGCCGCTGGGGCGTGCTCGACCCCAACGCGGCCAGCGATGCCGACCTCTGGCTCGCCTGGACCCTGATCGAAGCGGCGCGCCTGTGGGGCGCTCCGGCACTGGCCGTGGACGGCCGGGCGCTGCTGGCGCGCATCCGGGCCGAAGAGGTCGTTGACGTGCCCGGTCTGGGCGCCATGCTGCTGCCGGGTCCGCAGGGTTTTGTCAGCGAAGACCGCCTGCAGTGGCGCTTCAACCCGAGCTACGCGCCGTTGCACCTGCTGCGCGGACTGGCCAGCGCCGATCCGGGTGGGCCGTGGACGGTGCTGGCCGAGCAATCGGTGCGCACGCTGCCCGGCATGGCCCCGCAGGGCCTCGCGCCCGACTGGGCGACGTGGTCGGTGCAACTCACCTCGCCACTGCGCGGCCGCTGGATCGCCGATACGCAACAGGGTGACACGGGCAGCTACGACGCGATCCGCTGTTACCTCTGGGCCGGCGTTGCGCCGGTGGACGACCCGCTGCGCCCGGCGCTGCTGCACGGCCTGTCTGGCGTCCAGCGCCACACCCGCGCCGCCACGCTGCCAGAACGTTTTGCCACCCGCGCCGCCGCAGGCGCCGACCCCGCGGCGGTCGCCCGCGGCACCGCGCCGCCCGGCTTCGCCGCCGCGCTGCAGCCCTACCTTGCGGCACTTGGCGACTGTGCCGGCACCCTGCACCTGGCCGAGCGGCTCGCCGCCACCTGCGCCAGCGGAACCCGACTGCGCTACTACGACCACGCGCTGGCGCTCTTCAGCACCGGCTGGCTGCAACAACGCTGGCACTCCGACCGCCACGGCCGGCTGCAGCGCGCACCCACTTCATCGACTTTTCGCTGCCCGCCCCCATGAAGCAACCGCCCACCTCGTCCCACCACCACTCCTTCCACCGCCCGGCGCCGACCCTGGTCGCGCTGGCCTGCTTGGGTCTGACGGCTGGCCTGTCCGCCGCGCCCGCATCCGCGCCGGCCGCAGCGCCCGCCGCCGTGGTGGCACCTGCGCCGGACAATGGCCGCGCCACCACGGTGCAGCAACTGGTCGCCCAGGCACGCCATTGGCAGCAGCGCGGCCGCGCCGATCTGGCCAACCAGACCTGGCAGAAGCTGCTGGGCGTCGATCCGCACCAGCCGGATGCGCTCTACGCCCTGGCAACGCAGGGCGTCGCGGCGGGGCATTTCGACGAAGCGGGGGCCTACCTGAACCGGCTGCGGCAGGTGCGCCCCGACTACCCCGGTCTCGGTGCGCTGGCCAAGCAGGTCCAGTCACAGACCTCCAACCAGTCGCTCATCGCCACCGCCCGCCAGTACGCGCAAGCAGGACAGACCGAGGCCGCCGCCAGCACGTACAAGCAGGCCCTCGGCACGCAACCCCCAGGCGACGACCTCGCCATCGAGTATTACCAGACGCTCGGCGGCACCCGCGAAGGCTGGGACGAAGCCCGCCGCGGCCTGGAGCGCCTGACCCAGTCAGCCCCGGGCCAGGCCACATCGGCCCTCGCCTACGCCCGCCACCTGAGCTACCGCGAACCGACCCGGCGCGACGCCATCCAGCGGCTGGCCGGCCTGTCCACGCAGACTGGCGCCTCGCCGCAAGTGCAGAAGGACGCCCGCGCCGCGTGGCGCCAGGCGCTGGTCTGGCTCGACGCCCGCGCTGCCGACGCACCGCTGTACCGCCAGTTCCTCGCCAGCGCGGGTGACGACGCCGAGCTGCGCACACGGCTGGCCGAGCTGGCGCGCCCCGGCAGCGCCCCGGCCAAAGCGGCCACCGCAACCGCCGGTCCACGCCGCGCCACCGGCCCGCGCACCGCCAGCGCACCCGCCGCCCAGCCCCCGCTGTCCCCGGTCGTGCGCCAGGGCTTTGCAGCACTCGACAGTGGTGACCTGAAGACCGCCCTGGACCGCTTCGAGTCCGTGCTGCGCCAGCGCCCGGACGACACCGACGCGCTGGCCGGCCTGGGCATCGTGCGGATGCGCGAAGACCGCTTTGCCGACGCGGGCGAGCTGCTCGGGCGCGCCAGTGCGGCGACCAACGGCAACCGCTGGAAGCCGGTCTACCGCTCGGCGATGCACTGGCAGGCGGTCCACGACGGCCAGGCCGCCCGGCAGGTCGGCGACCTCGACCGAGCCACCCGTCTCGCCAAGGGTGCCGTCGAAACCGATCCCAAGGAGCCGGAAGGCCAGGTGCTGCTCGGCGACCTGCTGGCCGAACAGGGCCAGTTCCTCACCGCAGAAACCGCCTACCGCGAAGCGCTGCGCCAAAACGCCGACCACCTGCGGGCCAACAACGGGCTGTACCAGGTGCTCGGCGCTGCCGGCCGCACCGAGGCGCTGCGCACGCTGGTGCAGCGCATGGACAGCGAGGTGAAAGCCCGCCTCGGCGGCGAGAAAGGGTTGCAGGCGAGCCAGATGCGCCTGCAGGCCGATCTGGCGCAGCAGCGCGGCGATCTGGCCGGGGCGCAGGCGCTGCTGGAGCAGGCGGTGACGCTGGCGCCGGGATCGCCGTGGGTGCGGCTGTCCCTCGGGCAGTTGCTGATGCGGCAAGGGCGGCTGGACGCGGCGCGCACGCAGGTCGATGCATTCGTGGTCCCCGCGGCCCATCCCGGAGAAGCCTTGCAGGCGCGGGCGCTGCTGCAGAGCGAGCTGAAGGACTGGCCCGGTGCGCTCAAGACGCTGGAGCAAGTGCCCGCCCGCGAGCGCACGACCGACATGGGTCGGCTGCAGCGCCGCCTCGCCGTGCAGGCACAGGCCGCCGAGGCCGTGGCCCAGGCCCGCGCTGGCCAGCGCTGGCAGGCCGAGGCGATGCTGGTGGAAGCCGAAGCCGCTGCCGGACAAGATCCCGACATGATCGGCGCCGTGGCGAGTGCGCGGCTGGAGCTGGGCGACGAGGCCCGCGCCGGGCAGCTCATCCGCGCCACGCTGGCCGCGCAGCCGCAGGCCGGCGCGGGGCTGCGCCTGCGCCACGCGGCCTTGCTGCTGCAGACCCGGCAGGACATCGAGCTGGTCGGCGTGCTGCGCCAGATCGCCGTGCAGCCGCTGACCGCCGGGCAGCGGCGCGATTTCGACGAACTGCGCACGGCCGTCGCGCTGCGGCAGTCCGACCAGTTGCGCGAAGGCGGTGACCTCTACAACGCGTGGGAAGCGCTCGCCCCGGTGCTGCAGGAACGGCCGCAGGATCCGCGGTTGCAGATGGCATTGGCCCGGCTGCACAGCGCGGCCGGTGAACACGACCAGTCGCGGGCGCTGTTCGAGGCCGTGCTGCAGCAGCGGCCGGACGAGGTGGACGCCTGGCTCGGGCTGGCGGGTGCCGCCGATGCCCAGAAGGACCACGACTCGGCAACGATGGCGTTGCAGGAAGCGGGCCGGCTCGCCCCCAACACCCCCGCTGTGCTCGCCCAGTACGCCCGCCACCACCGGGCGCTCGGTCAGTTCAGCAAGGCGACCGAGTACCTGCGGGCGGCGGTGGCGGCCGAACAGCCGAACCGCCTGCAGTGGGGTCAGGCCAAGGCGGCGGGCAATCCCTTTGCGGCCCACGCGGCGGACGGGCGCTCGCGCACGCTGCTGGCGGTGGGGGGCGTGCCGAACCGGGTGCCGGGCGGTGGACCGGTGCCGGGCGTGCTACCGGGGTTCGGAGCCAACACAGGGCTGGGGCTTGCGAACCTGGACCAGTTGCCACCCACAGGCGCCGGACGCCCCAGTACGCAGGCGGACAACGCCAGCGCCGTGAGCCGCTCGCTGCGCTGGCGTGATCCGGTGCCGACGGTCGTGGTGCAGGCGCAGGTGCCTGTGCCCATGCAGATGGCCATGCAAGGGCAGGCCCAATTCGCCGCCGCCACCCCGCTGCAGACCCCGCGCATCCCCAAGACCCTGAGCGACGAACTCGCCGAGGTGCAGATCGAGCGGGGCCGCACCAGCCTGGCCATCGCCGGCTCGATCGGCTCGCGCACGGGCGACGCCGGCCTCGGCAAGCTCGACAGCGTGCAGACGCCCATCGAGGGCCGCAAGACGATCGAGAACGTCGGGCAGGTCAGCGTGCGCGTGACACCGGTCGTGCTGAGCGCCGGGCAGGTCGCCATCAACGCGCGCACCCGCACCGGCACGCTCGGGCTGGACGCCACTGGCGTGCTGGTCGCTCCGGCCCAGAGTGACGCCGGCACCGCGGTCGCCGTCGCGCTGAAGACCCGCACGCTGACCGTCGATGTCGGCACCACGCCGGTCGGCTTCGCGGTGGCCGATGTCGTCGGGGGGCTGCGCTACATCGACGAGTTCCGCAACAACCTGACGCTGACCGTGGACGCTTCGCGCCGCGCCGTGACCGACAGCCTGCTGTCGTTCGCCGGCACCCGCGATGCACGCACCGGCCGCGTCTGGGGCGGTGTGCGCAGCACCGGGGCGCGGGCGCAACTGGCCTGGGAACAGGCAGATGTGGGGGTCTACGGCTACGGCGGCGTGCATGCGCTGACAGGTGAGCGGGTCACCAGCAACAGCCGGCTGGAGCTGGGCGCGGGCAGTTTCTGGCAGGCGCAGCGACTGTCTGATTCGCAGATCAACCTCGGCATGAACCTCGGCTACCAGCACTACCGGCGCAACCTGAGCGGCTTCACCTGGGGCCACGGCGGCTACTTCAGCCCGCAGCACCTGCTGTCGCTGACGGTGCCGGTGAACTGGTTCGGGCGCAGCGGGCGGCTGAGCTGGGGGCTGCAAGGCTCGGCAGGTGTGCAGGCGTCCCGCGAGGATGCAGCGCCCTACTTCCCCACCGACGCGGCGGCGCAGGTGACGATGGACAGCCTGGTCGCGCAGCAGCGGGCGCCCGCGTCCACCTACGCGGCGCGCAGCGATTCGGGGCTGGTGCTGAACCTGGGCGGAGCGCTGGAATACCAGATCACCCGGCAGCTCGACATCGGCACCCGGCTCGGCCTGGAACGCGCCGCGCAGTTCACGCAGAGCACGGGGTCGATCTACCTGCGCTTCAGCCTGGAGCCGCGGGGGGCGGTGAGCGGGCTGGGGTTGCAGATGCCGGGGGGGCCGGCGGGGTTCTGAGCACTGGTGCCCGCGGTCACACCGCCTCGGGCATCCCCGACCGCAGCGACCGCGTGATCGCCAGCCCGATCCGCGTCGCCTCCATCGCGTCCGACAGCGTGAGCGTCAGCGGCTCGACCCCGCGGCAGGCCGCGACGAACGCCGCCATCTCGTGCGCGAACGCGGCCTCGAAGCGCTCGTGGAAATCGCCGAGCACCGCGTGCGACACCCCACCCGCGTCGCTGCGGATCACCCGGTCGCGCGCCGCGTGTTCGCCCACCAGCAGCTTGCCCGCCGTGCCGATCACCTCGGTCGTCGTTTCATGCCCGTGCGCCAGCGTGCGCGAGGCGTAGAACACCGCCCGCGCCCCGCCCTCGAACTCGACGATCGCCAGCCCGTTGTCCACGTCGCCGCAGTCGGCCAGACCAGGGTGCAGCGCGATGGTGCCGGTGGCGAACGCCCGCAGCGCCTTCGGCCGGCCGAGCAGCCAGCGCGCCAGGTCGATGTCGTGGACGCTGCAGTCCATGAAGATGCCGCCCGAAGTCGGCGCGAACCGCACGAAGAAGCCGTCCGGGTCGTTCTTGTCGCAGGTCTGCGAGCGCACGAGGAAGGGCCGGCCGATTTCGCCCGCCTCGACCGCCGCCGCCGCGTTGCGGTAGCTCGGGTCGAAGCGCCGCACGAAGCCGACCATCGCCACCTGAGCGGGATGTTCGGCGGCCATCGCCAGCACGCGTTCGCAGTCCGGCAGGTTCAGCGCCAGCGGCTTCTCGATGAAGACGTGCTTGCCGGCCTTCAGCACTGCGATCGCCTGGTCGGCGTGCAGCGACGTCGGCGTGACCAGCACGACCGCGTCCAGGCCGGGGTCGGCGATGAAGGCGTCGAAATCGCTGTACAGCCGGTCCGCAGCGATGCCCAGCTCGCGGCCGGCGAAGTCACGCTCGGCCTCGACCGGGCTGCACGCGGCAACGAGATCGACGTGGCGGGTGGAGAACGCCAGCGCCTCGGCGTGGCGCCGCCCCAGCCGCCCGAGGCCGGCGATGCCGACACGCAAACGGGCGGCGGCCATCAGAAGCGCACCGGCTCGCCGCTGAGCGCGCTTTCGCTGGCGGCGTCGGCGAGGATCTGCGCCTTCACGCCGTCGGCGACGGTCGTGCGGAACGGCGCGCCGGTCTGCAGGCACTCGAAGAAGTGCGCCAGTTCCAGCTTGTAGGCCGCGGCGTAGCGCTGCAGGAAAAACGGCTCGGGCTTGTCGCTGGAGATGCCGTTGGCGTCCCACTGGATGACCTGGCTGGGGGTCTGGTTGCCACACTGCAGCATGCCGGCAGAACCCAGCACCTCGAACCGCTGGTCATAGCCATACGCGGCCCGGCGGCTGGTGTTGATCTGGCAGAGGCGGCCCTGCTTGGTGCGGATCGTCACGGCAGTGCTGTCGAAGTCACCCAGTTCGGCAATGCTCGGGTCGGTCAGCACGGAGCCGGACGCGCTCAGCCACTCGGCCTCGTCGCCGTCGGCACACAAGATCCAGCGGAACACGTCCAGGTCGTGGATCAGCATGTCGCGGAAGATGCCGCCCGAGGCCTTGATGTACTCGGCCGGCGGGGCACCCGGGTCGCGGCTGGTGATAACGAGCATCTCGGGGTTGCCGATGTCGCCGCGGTCCATGCGGGTGCGGGCTTCGTTGAACGTCGGATCGAAGCGGCGCTGGAAACCGATCATGCAGGCCACGCCTGCAGCCTTGACCGCTTCACCACAGGCGATGGCGCGCGGCACCGACAGGTCCACCGGCTTCTCGCAGAAGATGTGCTTGCCGGCGGCGGCGGCGCGGGTGATCAGGTCGGAGTGCGTGGACGTGGGCGAAGTGATCGCGACGACATCGATCGACGGGTCGGCCAGCACGGCGTCGATGGTCGAGACCTGGGCACCCAGCTGCTGCGAAAGCTGCGCGGCGCTGTCGCCGAAGGGATCGCAGATGTACTGGAGCTTCACGCCAGGCAGGCTGGCGAGGTTGGTGGCGTGGATGCGGCCGATGCGACCGGCACCGAAGACGGCGACGTTTTTCATGGATTCTCCTGGGGGAACGGGGCTTGGACGACTGTGCGGGTCTGGTCGTCCTTGGGGCGGAACTATAGCCACGCTCCTTAATTTTGGAAATATTTTTCCATTGGTGTTTTCCATGGAACATCTTTTTGAACGTTTCCGTCGCCACGACCCCGGCACACTGCCCGAATGAAACATCTTGTCACCATCCTGTTGTTGGCGATCAACCTCCCATTGGCATTCGCGGAGACGGCAGAGAACGCCGGTCCGGCGCCGGGCAGGGCCATCTACCAGGACGGGCGGCGTCCAGACGGCAGCGCGCTGCGGGCCCAGCGCGCGGACCTGCCCGACATGACCGGCACGGCCGCCGCGTGCGCGCAGTGCCACCGGCGCAGCGGGCTGGGTGACCAGGAGGGCCGCCTGCGCGTGCCGCCGATCACGGCCGCGAGCCTGTTCGCACCGGGCCGGGCGACGGCGGTCGGGCGAGCGGCCTCCGGCATCGCAGTCGCCGGCACCCGGACCGAGACACGGCCGCCCTACACGGCGGACAGCTTCGCCCGGGCGCTGCGCAGCGGCACCGATCCGGCGGGACGGGCGCTGGCGCCGTGGATGCCGCGGTACGACCTCGACGACGCGGCGGTCGCCGATCTGCTGGCCTGGTTGCAGCAGCTCGGCCCGGTCGGCGGCGCCTCGCTGCGGGGGTTGGTGAACGGGACGCTGCACCTCGCCACCATCGTCACCCCCGACGCACCCGCGGCGCGGCGCGAGGCCGTGGAGACGACCCTGGCAGCATGGGCACGCCAGCAGACCTTCGGCGACGTGCGCGTGGCGCTACACGTCTGGCGTCTGACCGGCGAGCCGGCCGGGTGGAGCGCGCAATTGCAGCAACAGCTGGCCGCGCAGCCGGTGTACGCCGTGGTTTCCGGCGCCGGGGCTGCGCAATGGGCGCCGGTCGAGGCCTTCTGCGAGGCGGCGTCGCTGCCGTGCGTGTTTCCGCTGATCGACGGTACGCCGGCCTCTGCTACCGCAGCGGCGCGGCACCACGCGCTTTACCTGTCCGAGGGCCTGGTCGCGGAGGCACGGGTGGCCGCCCGCGCCGTGGCGGCGCTGGCTGCGGCGCCTGTGCGCCTGCGGATCTGGTTCGATTCGGACACCGGCCGCGATGCGGCGCAGGCCGTCCAGGCGCTGCTGGGGCAGGCCGGCCCGGACATGCAGCTCCGGGATCTGCGCACGCAGCCGGTGGCCGCGGACCAGGCACTCGCGGGACCGGACGACCTGGTGCTGGCCTGGCTGGCGACGCCCCAGGTGCGCACACTACTCGCCCCCCCGGCCGATGCGCGGCAAGCGGACACGCTGCCGGCGATCTGGCTGTCGGCGCAGCTGGCGCCGCCCGAGACGCTCGACCTGGCGCCGGCGTGGCGGGCGCGGGTACGCTGTGCCTCGCTGCGGGCGACGCCAGAGCGCTTCCGGGCGGCCGCGGTCACCGGCCTGCAACCGTGGCTGCGCACCCTGGGCATGGACCCGCTGCAAGCAACGCCGCTGCAGGGCGAGGTGTACGCCGCCGCCTACTTCTTCACCGATGCGCTGCAGCGCAGCCGCGGCGCGTGGTCGGTGGAACACCTGCTGGAGCGGCTCGAAGCGGGGGTCAACAACCGTGCCGCCGCAGGCGCCTACCTGCGGCTGTCGCTGGGACAAGGCCAGCGTGTCGCCGCGCAGGTTGGCCAGATCCAGGGCTGGGCGGCGCCGGACTACCGCACGCTGGTGCCGCTGTCGCCCGTGCTCAACGCCAACCGCTGACGTTTGCCCCGGTCAGACGACCTGGTACCACCGCATCATGTCGTGGTCCTCGTGCGACAGGATGTGGCAGTGGTAGACGAACTTGCCCGGCCGGTCGAAGGTGGCGACGATGCGCGTGACCTGGCCCGGCGGGCAGATGACCGTGTCCTTCCAGCCGTTCTCGGTGGCCGCGGGCGCCAGCACAGCACCGCTCAGGGTCGCGCCCGGCTGCAGTTGCACACCCGTCCAGCCATTGCGCATCGCGGTGGACTGGATGGTGCCGGCGAAGGCCTGGCGGTTCTTGATGCGGAACTTGACCAGGTGCAGGTGGACCGGGTGGGCGTCCACCGTGGTGTTCCAGAACTCCCAGACCTCCGTGCTGCCGAGCCGAGGCGTTTCGGTGGCCGGGTCGTTGAAGCCTTGCGTGCCGAGGTTGCTGGCGCCCGTCGGGTCGTAGACGCCCAGCATCGGGTTGATGCGGCCGTACTCGTCGGTGCCCTCGCCGAGCAGGATGCGGCGCACCGGCGTGGCCGGCGTGTCGCCCGGCGCAACAGGCAGCAGCGCCGTGCCGTTGCTGCCACGCAGCACGGTACCCGTGCCCAGGACCGGTTTGGGGACCAGCAGGTTGGCCAGCAGCCCGACCTTGAACCGCATCACGGTCGCCGCGCCCGCAGACGGCGGACCGCCCAGCGGGAACGGCGTCGGTGCCGAGTTGAGCAGGTCGATCTTGCCGCCGGCCAGCAGTGCCCACGAAAAGTCGATCACGACGTCGTAGCGCTCGCCCGGTGCGATCGTCAGCCCGGCCGCGCCCACCGGCACCGGGTTGTTGAGCAGGCCGACATCGGTGCCGATCACGTACATCGGTACCCAGGTCGGCGCCGAGTTCTTCAGGGTGTAGAAGCGCGAGTCCGACCCGTTGAGCAGCCGCAACCGGTACGGCCGCGGCTCTACCGAGAGGCTCGGCCAGGCCTTGCCGTTCACCAGGATCACATCACCGAACACCTCGGGCATGTGGCTCGGGCTGTTCGCCGGGAAGGAGCCCGGCAGCGGCGTCGGCGAATTCGCCGGATTGGCCGAGTAGACGAACTGGCCCTGGGCGTCGAAGGTGCGGTCCTGCAGCAGCAGCCCGACCTCGTGCTGGGCGGCGGGGATTTTCCAGCCTGATTGCAAGGCCGTCTCGTTCGCGTCGCGCACGACGTAGAGCCCGGCCAGCCCGGCCTGCACGTTCACGCCGGTCAGGCTTTCGGCATGGTCGTGGTACCAGTGCAGCGAGGCCTCCTGGTTGTTGTCGTAGATGTAGGTGATCGCTTCGGCGGTGCCGACCTGCACGGCATTGCCGGTGATGCCCGGCCCGGTCTGGCGGCGCAGCGGCGTGGCCCACTGGTCCGGGCCACCGTCGAACTCGGCCGCCGAGTTGCTGCCGTGGTGGTGCACCGCCAGCGGCACGCCGGTGGTCGGCGTCTGGATCGTCATGGTCTGGTCGATGGGCAGGATGTGCGGCAACGCCTGGCCGCTGGCGTTGACGAGCCGGTTGACCCAGTGGACCGTGATCGGCACGCTCTTGGTGACCTGCAGCGTGCGGCCCGGGAAGGTCGGGCCGGTTTCCTGGTTGGCGTAGCCCCAGATGGTCGTGGTGACGCCCACCACGCCGAGCACGTCCGCGACCGCCTGGCCTGCACCGATGGTGTAGTCCGACGCGCCGACCGTGGGTTTGTAGATGCCGGCCGCCGCCAGCGGATTGGGCAGCACGTTGGTGAAACGACGCGCCCAGGCCCGTTGCCACAGTACCGGATCGGAGGTCACCGCCCAGAGCGTGTTGGTGCCCTGCACCGCTGCCTGCGCCCGGATCGGGACGAAGGACAACGACGCCGTCGCCGCAGCGGCACCGGCGGAAAGGCGGAGGAAACGGCGACGGCTGTTAGGGGGCGTGTCGGAGTGGTCAGGCATGAAGGGGGTCTCGGAAAGGCAGGTGACGGGCAGGCGGAGAGCAGCAGGGGCGCTTCAGGCCGGTTTGAGCCGGCGGAATTCGTCCAGCAGGCGGCGCGGGCTGACAAGCCCGTCGAGCCGCACCCAGACCGGGCTGGCGGGTGTACGCAGAAAGATCACCGCGTCGTGGTTCATCTTGTCGCCGCGCCAGGCGTCGAAGGCCCGCTGCACGGTCTCGGAAGACTGCGGATCGCCGGTGACGAAGCTGCCTTGGGCGCCGCGGCTGCGGGCGTGCTCGGCGAGCCGGGCGACGGTGTCGTGGTCCGGGTCGATCGACACCGACACGACATTGACCTGCTTCGCCTCCGAGCCGAGCGCACGCATGAATTCGTCGATCACGTGGCTGGTCACCGGGCAGACGGTGGTGCAGGACGTGTAGAGAAAGGTCAGCACGACCGGCCGGCCATCGTCGAGCAACGGCCGCAACGCCTGGGCCCTGCCGTCGGCGGTGAGCACCTTCACGGTCGGTACCTGGTAGCGCTGTTCGCTGCGCCGCACTGCCGCGGCATCTGGCCGGGTGGCGGGTTCGTTTCCCCAGGCCGACATCACGGGGCTGGCCATTGAGACCACCAGTATGGTCGTCGTCCAGAAAGCCAGGACACCACGGCGAAGGAGTCGAAACGGGAACAGGGAACGCATGAAATAGTTTTCTTTTGTTTACAAATTTACATCTTGATTCATTTTAACAAAGCCATGCTGTGCTGTGACACCCCTAGGAACGCACCCCCTTCATCTTCATCCTGCGTTCAGGTGAGCCTGTTTTCATCAGGAACCGACCATTTGCATGAAAATCAGCATGTGTAAGAGCACGGCTGTCAAGTCAAACCGGGATACCCATGAAATCGGCAAGACCATCCAATCCCACACCGCCCACGCCGCCCACATGGCCGGCGATCGCCCTGCTGGCGGCGCTGACTGCGGCCGGTGGACTCGGCTTTTATGTGCTTGCTCCTGGCGAGGCGCCGACCGTCACGCCAGACGCGGCGGCCACTGCAGGCACCGTCACCGAATCGACGGCTGCGGGTGTGTCGGCCGCCGTGGCGCCGCCCCCGGCCGCCTCCCTTGCCCAGCAGCCGGCAACACTGCCACCCGGCATCGTGCTGGTCTCCACCGCGCCGGATGCCCAGCCCCCGCAGGCAACGCTGCTGCTGGACGGCCGGTTGCAGGTGCAACCTCAAGGTGCGCAGGTGGCCGGCTCGGCGCTGCTGTTGCGCGGAGTAACCGCCAGCACAGCCACGCTGGGTCTGGCGGAGGGGCCCGTGCTCTACACGCTGCCGATCAGCTCCGCCGACACGGTGCGCCGACGGCTCGCCGAAGCCCGGTCAGCGCGACTGGCCGAACGGGCCGCAGCCTCGACCATTGCCAGCGTGGGCGAGCGGGTGGTGCAGCGCGACGCCGGCCAGACAGCGCCATTGCCGGACGAGATGACCGTCACGGTCCACCGCCGCCGCCCCACGGCGCCCGGGCCGGTCGGTGGACTCTGATCCGATTTGATCAAGACAGGGGCTGCAGACCACCACGGGTGTCCATAGAGTACGAACGGATCC
>JBEANV010000334.1:0-2763 GCA_041165285.1 Pseudomonadota bacterium
CGATGACGAGCAGGTCGGGGGCGGTGTAGTGGGCCAGACGCCGACGCAGGGCGGAGTCGCTGTCGAGGGTGGCCAACTCGCCCAGGAGGGCGCCGGCGGTGATGAACAGCGCGGTGTGGCCGGCAAGCACGGCCTGGAAGGCGAGGTTGCAGGCGCACATGGTCTTGCCCACGCCGTTGGGGCCGACGAGCACGACGTTGGAGGCGTCCTTGAGGAAGTCCAGCGTCATGAGGTCTTCCAGGGCGGCGCGGTCGCACAGGGTGGGCCAGGACCAGTCGAAGTCGGCCAGGGGCTTGAAGCGGCCCAGGCGGGCCTCGCGCAGACGGCGCTCCAGGCTGCGGCGGGCGCGCTCGGCGGCCTCCCAGCCCAGCCACTGGGCCACCGAGTGCAGGTGTTCGGGGCTGGCCAGCACCTCGGGCCAGTGGGCCAGCAGGCCGTACAGGCGCAACTCGTCGGCCTGTGTGCGCAGCGCGGTGGGGTCGTGCTCACTCATGGGGATGCTCCGGGGGATCGTAGGACGCCAGGTCATGGGCCTGCACGGGGGCATCGCGGCGCGCGACATGCGCGGGCAACACCAGGGCCACGGGAGGAGGCTGACCAGCGGCCTCGCGGGCGCGCTCCAGCGCCAGGCGCACGGCGTTCGGGTGCGGGACACCCCGGTCGAGCGCTTCCAGGATGGCGGCCTGCACCGCGGCGGCGTCGTGGCGCTCCAGCAGGCGCAGCAAGGCGGCCGTGATCGAGCCGAGGTTGTCGCCGCGCTCGGCGGCGCGCTGCAGCAGGGTCTGGCTGGCCGGGGCAGCCTGGGCGAGGCGATCGACGGCGCGGTGCGCGCGGGCCTGCCGCTTGTGGGCGACCAGCGCCTGGACGTGGCTGTCCTGCTCGATCTGCTCGGCCCGGCTCCAGCTTCGCGGGTGACGGGCAACCTCGGTGGTGCCGTCGAGGATGCGCACCGTGTGCTCGTCGGCCAGCACGGCCAGCGCGCGTCGCACCAGCATGTGCGGCACCGAGTAGTCGTTGAGGTCGAAGCGCACGTAGGGCGTCTTGCCCACCGTGACGGCCAGACGCTCGCCCAGGGCCCACGGATGCACCGGCAGGCCCAGCAGCACCTCCCGCTCGGCCCTGAAGGCTTCGCGCACGCTGCGCCGGTGGTCTTCGGGCCAGCGCCGATCGGCGGCCGGCCCCTCGCACCAGCGTCGTGCCTGGGCGTTGAGGTCGGCCAGGTCGGTGAAGGTGCGTGCGGCGAAGAAGCTCTCGCGCACGTAGCGGATCGCGCGCTCCACCCGGCCCTTCTCGTTGCCGCGCGCCGGGGCGACCGGGCGCGGCTCGTAGCGGTGGTGGGCGGCGAACGCCAGCAGCGTCGGGTTGAAGCGGATGGCGTCGCCCTGGCGCTCCAGCACGGCGCTCTTGAGGTTGTCGTAGAGCAGCACCCGGGCGACGCCGCCGAAGGCCTCGAAGGCTTCGACGTGTCCGCGCAGGAAGCTGTCCATGCGGGCGTCCAGGAAGAAGCGCAGGAACACCTGACGCGAGTGGCTGAGCACCATCACGAAGGCCATCAGCGGGCGACGCGCGGCGCCGATGTCGAGGTGGCCGAAGGCGCCCCAGTCGACCTGGGCCTGTTCACCCACGAGGGTGCGCAGGCGCAGGTAGGCCTCGGCCGGTGGGCGCGGCCGCAGCGTCGCGATGACGTGGCGGAAGTGCTCGCCGCTGCCCTGGTAGCCGCGCTCGCAGACCATGGCGTACAGCCGCGCGGCGCTGAGCGTGGGGAACTTGCCCAGGGTCTGCAGGATGAAGGGCCGGTACGGGTCGATGCGGCTCGGGCGCAGGACCTGAGTCGCCACCGGCTGCGCGCTGTGCCGGGCGAGCACGCGCCGCACCGTGTCGCGGTGTACCCCGAGCTGCCGGGCGATGGTGCCCACGCGCCAGCGTTCAACCTCGTGCAGGCGCAGGATCTGCGCGCTCACCTCAGGGGCTATGGTCATGGCGGGCTCCAGGTGGGGGCGCATGGCGCAGCCAGCTCAGGCGCACCCAGGACGACAGCACTGCCCGGCAGCGTCGGCACGTCCAGCCGGGTGGTGGCCGGGGTGGGTCGGTCAGCGCCTCGGTCGGCGCCGGACTCGGCAACGCAGGGGTCGTGCTCCATGTCGGCAGTGGAGCATCGGCCGCCACCCGCAGGGAACCCTGGTGCGTCACGTTCTGGCTTCGCTGTCGCTGGCGCCAGTGCCGCGAACGCGCAGCATGGGCGAGCCGCCCACCCTGGCTGCGCTGGTATCGGGCGGCCGCTTCGTGTCGCGCCGCTCGCCGCGACAGGCCCGAGCACACCCGCGAGCAGTAGCGCTGGCCCCGGTCGCAGCGGCTGCACAGCAGCACCTGCACCCGGCAGCGTGCGCACAGGAACAGTCGGGCCGATGCCGCCTCGGGAGGGTCCATCTCCAGCGCCTTCGCCTGGTCTGGCCGAAGGTGCTGGACGTCGCCGCCCTGCAGCGCCACACTGGCGTGGCACCACTTGTTGAAGCACGGTGCAGGGTGCGGCGTGGTTCTGCTCAAGCCGTCAAACTTCAGGGGCCACTGCCGCGCCCACCCTCTTCGGCCTGGGTGCGACCGTTGTAGCGCAACGGCGGCGGCTCGGCCAGGGGCCCGTCTGCGGACCTCGGCTCTGCAGCGGGCTGGTCACCCTCACCGCCCGCCTGTCCCCCACATCACTCGACACCGAGTTCACGTCGACCTGTGCGAGCAGGGCCGCCCGCGGGCGGCCCTGCTCGCACA
>JBEANV010000335.1:0-3792 GCA_041165285.1 Pseudomonadota bacterium
CTGCGCCGCATCGAAGAGCGCGGCCGTATCAGCGGCGCACTCGCCACGCTCGGCGCCAACCCGAGCGCGGGCAGCTACTTCACGCCCGGCGCGGAAGGCGGCTTCAGCGGCGCGGGCAGCAGCACGCTGTTCAACGTCAACAACGCGCTGGCGACCACCGGTGCGGCGCCCGGCACCGTGCCCGATCTGGCGGCCACCACCGCGTTTGTCACCGCCGCGTTCAAGGCCACCGACCGGCTCACGCTGCGCGCACTGGCCGAAGCCGACGTGACCGGCGACGCCCGCCACCGCGTGGAACTCGGTGCCAGCTACCAGCTGGCCGAGCGCACGCGGCTCTATCTGCGCGGCGAGTCGCAGACAGGGCTGTCCTCGCAGTACGCGCTCGACAGCAGCGCGCACAGCAACGCCGTCGCGCTCGGCATCGACGGCAGCTACATGGAAGGCGGTAACGTCTTCAGCGAATACCGGCTGCGGGACGCCAGCGATGGCCGTGCCTCGCAAGTCGCCACGGGGGTGCGCAACGTCTGGCATGTCGCCGAAGGCCTGGCGCTCACCACCGGGCTGGAGCGCCTGAAGATCCTCGACGGCACCGGCCAGAACGCCACCGCCGCCGTGCTGGGCGCCGACTACACCGCCAGCGAGTGGTGGAAGGCGTCGGGGAGGCTGGAATGGCGGCGGCTGGACGCGGTGTCCACCAACGTGACGCAGGACTCCTGGCTGTCCACGCTGACGCTGGTGCGCAAGCTCGACCGCGACTGGACGGCGCTGGCCCGCAATTACTACCTGTCCACCGACAACCACGGTGCGCGTCCGGATGGCTGGCAGGACCGGTTCCAGATCGGCTTCGCCTATCGGCCGGTGGACAACAACCGGCTCGACGTGCTCGGCAAGGTCGAATACAAGACCGAGGACAACATCAATGCCACCGACGAGGCGCGCCGCGTCCACGTCGGTGCGCTGCAGGCCAATTGGCACCCGAGCCGCGTCTGGTGGACCTCGGCCCGTGTCGCGGCCAAGGATGTGCGCGAGCGGTTCCCGACCACGCAGGGTGGTGGCGACGACCGCTACCAGGCGTGGTTGCTGGGCGGGCGTCTCGTGTATGACCTCACCGAGAACTGGGATCTGGGCCTGCAGGCCACGGCGATGCGTGGCAAGGCCGATGGCCAGGCCGGTGCGTCGCTGCAGAAGTCGCTGGGCGTCGAGGCGGGGTATCTGGTCAGCACCAACCTGTGGCTGTCGGCCGGCTTCAATTGGGCCGGCTTCAGCGACCGCGACCTGTCGAGCGACTACACCGCGCGCGGGGTCTACCTGCGCCTGCGCTACAAGTTCGATGCCGACCTCTGGGCCGGCAGCAATCCCGACATCAACCGCAGCCTGCCGCGTTGAACGCGATGAAGTTGACGCCCATGAACAACAACACCTCCACGCCCATGATGCTGCGCCCCCTCGTGCTCGCCCTTGGTCTGCTGGCGGCCGTGCCGCTGGTGCTTGCCGACGCGGCCACCGACGGCGCACTCGCTGCGGACCACCGCGGCTACAAGGTCCAGCAGGACGCGATCCAGGCCCTCAATGACACCGGTCGCCACCGCCTGGCCAGCTACCCGCTCGCCAAGGCGCAGTGCTGGCTGGACGTGAGCTTCCACGAGTACACGCGCAACGACCGCTCCGCCTTCCCGCAGGGCGCACTCGACGCTTCGCGCCAGATCACCGACTTCCTGGCCCGCGGCGGCATGCCCGGTGCGGCAGACAACCCGGCGCAGCAGACCCCGCTGGTCAACGAGGCCCTCAAGCTGCGCACCGACCTGTGGGAGCAGGCCGCCACGCTGAAGGCCCACGCCGGCTGGCGCTGTGCCGAGAAGCTGGTGGCCTGTGGCGAGGTGGAACTCGTCCACGCTGGCAACGAGCACCGCCAGCAAGGCTGGCGCCACGCCAAGCCCTATGTGCAGATCGCCGAAGACCTGATCGGCGATGCGCGTCTGGCCGCCGAGGCGTGCCCGGCGCTGCCGGTGCCCGTGCCTGCGTCCACGCCCGCAGAGGCGACACCGCCGCCGCCCGCTCCCGCCCCGGTGGCGGCGGTTCCTGCGGCACCGCCGCCGATCGTCACCGAGAAGATCGTGCTCAGTGCCAATGTGCTGTTTGCCTTCGACCGCCGGCACCTGAACGACCTGCTGCCTGGTGGCCGCGCCCAGCTCGACCGGCTGGTCGCCAGACTCGGCCGGGTCTATGCCCGCGTCGACCGGCTGGAGCTGATCGGCTTCACCGACCGGCTAGGCACGGATGCCTACAATGCGCGTCTCTCGACCGACCGTGCCGATGCCATCAAGGCCTATCTGCAGCAGCAGGGGGTGGCGATCCAGATCGTGACCGAAGGCCGTGGCAGTGCGGAGCCGCTGGTCACCTGCGCGCAGCGCACGCAGGCGGCGCTGGCGCAGTGTCTGCAGCCGAACCGGCGTGTCGAGATCGGTATCACCGGCGTGCCGCGTTGACGTCGGGACGCGCGAACGGTTTGCGACTCCGTCGCGGACCGGCCGCGGTTGTGGTGGCAGTACGGCATGACAAGCAAGATCTGGCAGCAGGTGGTTCGGCAAGGTCTCGACAGCGTCGCGGCCAACCACGATGTGGGGATGCTGCACGCCTGCTGGCAAGCTGCCAGGGGTGACCAACCACGGGCGCCACTGGCGCTGATGCGCCCTGAACGCTGGCCGGCCCGGGCCGCCCGCATGATGCTGCTGCGCCGGGATGGCGATGACTTTGTCTACCACCACTACGGCGCCGAGATTGCCCGCTACTCGGTGGGTGACCTGACCGGTCAGCGGGTCTCCTTTTTCGGTGGGCGGTTGACACAGTTTTTCTCCGACTGCTACACCGACGCGCTGGCGCATGACCAGCCGCTCTACACGGTCCACGTGTCGGACCGCTCGCTGGCGGTGTTCACCTGGGAGCGGCTGGTCCTGCCGCTGCAGGGTGAGGACGGCCAGGACTGGCTGCTGGTCTACGGCCATCCGCTGCAGATGCGCCATCAGTTGCTGGAAACCGTGCTGGACGCCACCGGCAGCGCACTGCTGGCGCTGCGCCGCGTCCGTGACGTGCAGGGCAATGACCAGGGCTGGATGGTGCTGGTGGTGAATCCGGCGTTCACCGAGATGTTCGGCCCGACGTCACGCGGGGTGGTGGGCAATCTGGTTCACGACATCCTGCCGGACTGGCAGGCGCTCAACATCGATACCGACGCGCTGCTGACCATGAACACCTGCGCGCCGCAGGTGGCCACGCGTGTGCTGCTGACGAGCCAGAACCAGTTGCGCTACCTCGACATCCAGATCCGCCCCATTGCCGACGGCGTGGTCATCAGCCTCACCGATGCCACCGACCTGCACGAGGCGCAGAAGCGCCTGCGTCACCTCGCCACCACCGATGCGCTGACCGGTCTGGGCAACCGGCGCGAGTTCGACGACCAGTTGCGTCTCGAAGTGCAGCGCGCGCGGCGCTCCGGCGAGCCGCTGACGCTGGTGATGGCCGACATCGACGCCTTCAAGGCCTACAACGACCACTGCGGCCACGCAGCCGGTGACGATTGCCTGCGCCAGTTCGCGCTGATCCTGAAGTCGATCTTCGCCCGCGAGCTGGACGTTGTCGTCCGCTACGGCGGCGAGGAGTTCGCCATGCTGCTGCCGGGCACCGGGGTGGAGGGCGCGTTGAACCTCACAGAGCGCTTGCTGCTGCGGCTGCAGCGCGAGGCCATGCCGCACCCCGCGTCCCCGGTGGCCACGGTGGTGACCGCCAGCTTCGGCG
>JBEANV010000336.1:0-3093 GCA_041165285.1 Pseudomonadota bacterium
CAGCCTTCGAAGGGCGTATTGGCCAGCCAGCCGTCGAGCACGGTGGCCAGGCGCACCAGCCCTTGCCCCGGACCCAGCGGCACCGGCGTCGGAAACAGCAGCCCGATCGGCCAGGACAGCAACAGCATCAGCCCGAGCGTGCCGTGTGGCACGAACAGCACATCGCGCAACCGCTGCCAGCCCGCCATCACGCCCATGCGCTGCAGCACCAGCGCCAGCGCCGCGCCGGTCAGGGCGCCCGCGCTGTTGAGCGCCCAGTCCATTCGCGACGGCACCCGCTGCGGCAGCAGGTACTGGGTCCACTCCATCGCCAGCGACAGCAGCACACCGACCACGGTGGCCTGCAACCCGGCCCGCCACGGCGGAGAGCCTCCCCGCAACCACGCCACCGCCAGCAGCAGGCCCAGGGGCTGGTAGGCCAGGTAGTTCGACCAGAAATCAAAGCGCGTGTAGCGCGACAGCGGCAACCACAGCAGGCTGCGCCAATCCTGTTCGGGCGGCAGCACGGGCCAGTGCCAGGGGGCAAAGGGGTGCAGGCTGGCGTAGACGATCAGACCCGCCCACATCCACGCCAGCGGCCAGGAGGAGGATCGGTTGGCGGGCATCGGAGAGGCGGTCCGTGCGGATCGTCAGAAGGGCTTGAACACCACCAGGGTGACGATGGCCGCGAACAGCAGCACCGACACCTCGTTGTAGACGCGGAACCAGCGGTGGCTGTGCCGGTTGGCCGCGTGCTCGAACTTGCGCAGCAAGCGGGCATTCAAGTGGTGAAAGCCGATCACGGCGACGACCAGCGCCAGCTTGGCGTGCAGCCAGCCGTTGCCGGGGCCGCGCCACAGGCCGAAGCCCAGCCACAGCCACAGGCCACTGACCAGGGCGATGAGCATCAGCACGGTGGAAAAACGTTGCAGCTTGCGCGCCATCAACAGCAGGCGTTCGCGCTCGGCGTGGCTGTCGGGGGCGACCATCGCCAGATTGACCAGGATGCGGGGCAGGTAGAACAGCCCCGCAAACCAGCTGGCGATGAAAATGATGTGCAGGGTCTTGACCCCGAGGTAGAGCGTGTCCATGGCGGCATCATAGGGACCACCCGCGGCGGGCGGCGCCTGCACATCGACCGAGGAGGGGTACTCGGTCGGGTCCGCAGGGTCAGCCGGCGTCTTTCACGCACTTCTTGACGAAGCTGTTCTTGGCGGCCCCCGCCAGTTTCTTCTCGGCCGCCTTGGCGTCGCAGGCGTTCTGGGCCGCGCCACCGCCGCCGGCTTCGCGCTCGCACTTCTTCATGAAGCTGTTCTTGGCGGCACCGGCCAGCTTTTTCTCGCCAGCCTTGGCGGCGCAGGCGGAGTCAGCGGCGTAGGCAGTGGAAGACAGTCCGGCCAGGGCCAGGGCCATCACGGTGATCAGCTTCTTCATGGTTGTTTCCTTGGTGTATGGATTGGGCGACGCAGCGCCGCCTCGCGCATTGAAACCGCCCCGATTCCTTTCGGCAAGAGGGAATGTCTGATCAACCGGCCGCCATGGACGGACGTTGCCCCGGGTCTCTCAGAGAATGCGCCGCGGATGCGCCAGTGCCTCGTGCGCAGCGTGCAGCCGGCGCACCAGCACGCGGATGAAGGCCTCGTCGAAGAGGTGGCGCGTCTGCGGGCTCAGCCGCGCCAGCGTGTCGGGGGTGAAGGAGATGGTCGTGGCCGACGCGGTGATGACGATGTCGGTGCCGTGGCGGCGCAGCTCGGGGCTGGGGGCGAGGTAGGCCATCTCGCCGACCGATGTGCCGGCGCCGAGCTGTGCCACGGGCTGGCCATCGCGGCGCACCTCGACCGCACCGCCCGCGATGATGTGGAAGGTGCGCCCTTCCTCGCCGCGGCGGTAGAGCGCGTGTCCGACCGGGTAGCGCCGCCAGCGTGCCCGGTGGACGACCTCCCACAGCGCCACATCGCCGAAGGCGGTGAAGAACTCCAGCGTGCGCAGCAGCGTGAAGCGTTCCGAGTCGAGCACGCCCTGCGAGGTGCCGCGTGGCACATGGCGCAGGGTGATGAGCTGCGACAGCGCCTCGCTGACGGCGTCCCAGGACGGGTAGCGGTCGTCGGCGCGCTTGGCCAGGCAGCGCTGCACGACCTGGTCGAGCGCCGGGGTCACCCCGGTGCGCAGCCCGACCAGGCTGGGCGCCTGCAGATGGCAGATCTGGTGCATCAGGCTGGCCTGGCTGGTGGCCTCGAACGGCGCGCGGCCGGCGATCAGGTGGTAGAGCACCGCGCCCAGCCCGTAGACATCGGCTCGTGCGTCCAGCTCGCTGCCATCGAGCTGCTCGGGCGACATGTAGGCCAGCGAGCCGACGCGGTGGACCTGCGTGGCGTCCGAGGTGAGGTTGAGCGCGCTGCCGAAATCGGTCAGCTTGATGTCGTTGATCTCGGTGCCATGGCCCTGCGTCAGGGTCAGGATATTCGCCGGCTTGACGTCGCGGTGGACGAGACCCTGCCGGTAGCAGTAGCCCAGCGCCATCGCGCACTTGAAGCCGATTTCGACGATCTGCTCCAGCGGCAGCAGGTGGCCGGGCTGGCAGAAGGCGCGCAGGGTGGTGCCCGGCACGTACTCCATCACCACATAGGGCGCCACCGGATCGGGCACGGCGTCGAAGATCTCGACCACATTCGGGTGGTGCAGCCGCCCGGCCAGCGCCGCTTCCGAGGCGAAGAAGCGCGAGAACATGTGGCCATCGTTCGAGTCGCTCAGCGCGCCGGCGCGCACCTGCTTGACCGCGACAGGGCGGTCGTGGAACTCGTCATGGCAGAGGAAGACCTCGCTCGTCGTGCCTTCGCCGAGGCGACGGATGACGCGGTACTTGCCGATGCGCTGGGGCAGAACCGGTGCTGTGCAGTCGATCATGGGAGGTTCACTGGACAATCGCCGATCTTTCCACTCCCCGGCGGTTGGGACAAGTGCGGATTGCGCGCCGACCCGCCCCGTAGAATCCGCGCATGATTCAAGCCAAAGAGCAACTCCTCGCCGCGCTCGGCGACGCGCTGGCCGAGATCGCGCCCGATGCGGCGGTCGAGCCGGCCTTCGAGAACCCCAAGCAAGCCGCCCACGGCGACC
>JBEANV010000337.1:0-2918 GCA_041165285.1 Pseudomonadota bacterium
CGCGGCAGCGGCTCACCCATCTGGCCCGGAAGCGCTTCGGTCAGGTTCAGGTGCAGACCGACATCGACCGAACGGGACCGGGCCACCTCGCGCAAGGCTGCCGCACTGGCCGGCCAGGTCGGGCCATCGCTCATCACGCTGACGGCGCTGATGCGGCCCGACTGCGCGAGTTGCACGCTCGCTTCGTCGATGCCGGCGTGCAGGCCGTAGTCATCGACGCAGATGGCCAGGCGTCGGCATGGGCGGTTGAAGGCTAGGATGTCGGGCATGTCGAATGATCGTTGGCAGGGCGTGCGCTTCATCGCCGTGGGGACCACCGCAGCCGCGGTGCATTGGGGTGTCGTGCGGCTGGCCGTGGAGACCCTGGGGCTGGCGCCGCTGGGCGCCAACGTGGTGGGCTGGATGATCGCATTTGTCGTGTCCTTCAGCGGACACCGGTACTGGACCTTCGCCGCCACCTCCGGCCGGGACACCGGGCAAAGCCTGTGGCGCTTCGGGCTGGTGTCGCTGGGGGGCTTCGTGCTCAACGAGGTGAGCTATGCCGCCGTGTTGCGCATGGGGGGGCTGCGCTATGACGTGGCGCTCGGGCTGGTGCTGGTCGGGCTGGCGGTGGTGACCTTCGTCGTCAGTCGCTGGTGGGCGTTTCGGCCGGCAGACCCTCACCCAGCCGCCGCTGCACGATGTAGAGCGGACGCCCCTTGACCTCCTCGTAGATGCGCGCGATGTACTCGCCGAGCACGCCCAGGCTGAGCAGCTGCACACCCGAGAACAGCATCGTGCTCACCACGATGGTGGTCCAGCCCGAGACCTCGGCGCCGAACAGCCAGTAGTCCAGCACCAGATAGCCGCCGTAGCAGAACGCCAGCAGCGCAAGATTCACCCCGATCACGCTGGACGCGCGCAGCGGCCAGGTGGTGAAGGCCGTCATGCCGCTGAGCGACAGGCTCACGAGGCTGTGCAGGTTGTAGTGGCTGCGCCCGCTGGCCCGTGCCTGCGGGGTGTAGGGCAGCTCCTCGGCGCTGAACCCGACCCAGGCGTACATGCCCTTCATGAAGCGGTTGTGCTCCGGCAGCGACTTGAGCGCATCGACCACACTCCGGTCCAGCAACCGGAAGTCACCCGCGTCCGGCGGGATCTTCACCCGCGGGTGCGTGGCGTTGAGCATCCGGTAAAACAGGTGCGTGAAGGTGCGCTTGAACCATGGCTCGTCGCGTCGGTCCTTGCGCCGCGTGTAGACCACGTCGATGCCCGCCCGCCAGCGTTGGAGCATGGTCGGCACCAGCTCGGGTTCGTGCTGCAGGTCGGCGTCCATCAGCACCACGACCTGCCCGCGGGCAGCGTCGAGACCGGCGCTCAGCGCTGCTTCCTTGCCGAAGTTGCGCGACAGCAGCAGGGCACGCACACGTGGCTCGCGCACGGCCCAGTGCGCCAGCTGCATGGCGGTGTTGTCCCCGCTGCCGTCATCGACCAGCAGGATTTCCCATGCCATTCCCAGCGTGCCCAGCACGGCGATGCAGCGTCCGAGCAGGACGTCCAGGTTCCCCGCCTCGTTGTAGCAGGGGACGACGAGGCTGATGCTGGTGCAGATCCGGTCCGCCATGGGTCAGCCGCCCTTCAGCGCGGCTTGCTGCTCTTGCTGCAGCCGCCGCTCGCGCAGCGCGATCATGTAGCTCGACACCACCACGAACACCGCCACCACGCAGATCACCACCGTCGCCAGCGCGTTCACCGTCGGGTCCAGCCCGAGCCGCGCCCGCGAGAAGATCACCAGCGGCAGCGTCGTCGAGCCTGGCCCCGAGAGGAACGCTGACATCACCACGTCGTCCAGCGAGAGCGTGAATGTCAGCAGCCAGGCCGCCAGCATCGACTGCGCGACCATCGGCAGCGTGACGAGAAAAAACACCTGCAATGGCCGGGCGCCGAGGTCTTGCGCGGCTTCCTCGAATCGCGGGTTGAGGTCACGCAGCCGGGCGGCGATCACCACCGCCGCATACGCCATGCCCACCAGCATGTGGCCGAGCCAGATCGTCACGACGCCGCGTTCGGGCACACCGAACAGCCGCTGCATCGACACCAGCATCAGCAGCAGCGACAGCCCGACGATCACCTCGGGCATCACCAGCGGCGCATTCACCATGCCGGAGAACAGCGTGCGGCCCGGAAAGCGCGGGTAGCGCTCCAGCGTGAAGGCGGCCAGCGTGCCCAGGACCACCGCACCGGTGGCGGTAGCTGCAGCGATCTGCAGCGAGAGGAACAAGCCGTTGCGGATGTCCTCGTCGCCCATCAGCTTTTCATACCAGCGCAGCGAAAACCCCGCCCAGACGTTAGGCACCGGCGAGTCGGTGAAGCTGTAGACCACCAGCGCGATGATCGGCAGGTAGAGGAAAACGAAACCGGCGGTCAGCCAGATCCGGCTCGTCCAGCGTCCGGCAGGGGTGACGATCACTGGGTGGCTCCCTGGCTCTGGTTGCGGTTGAAGATCGCCAGCGGCACGATGATCAGCAGCACCATCGTCACCGCCACACTCGACGCCATCGGCCAGTCGTTGTTGCTGAAGAACTCGTCCCACAGCACGCGGCCGATCATCAGCGTCTCCGGCCCGCCGAGCAGCTCGGGGATCACGTACTCGCCGACGCAGGGAATGAACACCAGCATGGCGCCGGCGATGATGCCGCCCTTGGACAGCGGCACCGTGATGCGCCAGAAGGCCTGCCACGGCGTTGCGCCCAGGTCTTGGGCGGCTTCGAGCAGGCGCAGGTCCAGCTTGGACAGCGTGCCGTACAGCGGCAGGATCATGAAGGGCAGGTAGGTGTAGACCATGCCCAGCAGCAGCGAGAACGGCGTGTACATGTACTGCCCCTCCGCCGAGATCAGCCCTAGCGGCAGCAGCAGCTTGTCGGCGCCGACCGTGTTGAGGA
>JBEANV010000338.1:0-8232 GCA_041165285.1 Pseudomonadota bacterium
AGATGTGCATCGGGTCGAAGCCGTCGAGGAAGCCGAAGGGGCCGTAGTCGATGGTGAGGCCAATGAGGGACAGGTTGTCCGTGTTCATCACGCCGTGGCAGAAGCCCACCGCCTGCCAGTCGGCGATCATCCCCGCCGTGCGGTGCGCTACCTCGGTGATCAGCGCGGCGACCGGTTGTGCGGACCCGCGGCACTGCGGGTAGTGGCGGTCGATGACGAAGTCGGTCAGGCGGCGCAGCGCGGTGTAGTCGCCATCGCGGACGTGGTGGCAGAAGTGCTCGACATGCCCGAAACGCAGGAAGCTCGGCGCGACCCGGGTGACCACCGCGGCCGTTTCCGCCCGCTCGCGGCGCACGGGCAGGTCCGACGCGGTCAGCGCCAGCGCACGGGTTGTAGCAATGCCGAGCGCATGCATCGCTTCGGAGCACAGGAATTCGCGGACCGATGAACGCAGCACCGCCCGGCCGTCGGCGCGGCGCGAGTAGGGTGTCATGCCGCTGCCCTTGAGCTGCAGTTCGCGCGTGCCGTCTGGCGTCTCGACTTCCCCCAGCAACAGCGCGCGCCCGTCACCGAGCTGCCCCGCCCAGACGCCGAACTGGTGGCCGCTGTAGACCGTGGAGGCGCTGTCCATGCCGGGCCACAGGACACCGCCACTGAAGGCGCCGAGGGCGCCGTCCTGTTGCCACCAATCGGCAGGCCAGCCGAGATCGGCGGCAGCCAGCTCGCTAGTGACCACCCAGCGGGGCTGCGGCAGCGCCTGGCCCGGTTGCCGGTGGGCGAACGGCATGCCGAGTTCGGTGTAGCGGTTGACCCAGCGCAACCGCGCGGGGTCGAAGGTGAGGCTTTCCAGTGGCAGCGCGGCGTTCATGGCCGGCAGTGTAGCCAGCGCCCGTGGCGGTGGCAGAGACAGGGACTTGCACCGTGCGCCGTGCGCGGAGTCATTCGGACGACATTCGGCGAGGGTTAAACGCTAGCGCGCCGGGCGGGAGGATTTTTTATAGTCGAACGACTGGGCATTCACCTCTCCACACGCAACACAAGGAACCCCGACCATGAGCAGCCTGATGGGCCAGATGATGACGATGCCGCTGATGATCTCGTCGCTGCTGGTGCATGCCGCCCGGCACGCCGCCGACACCGAGATCGTCTCCAAGCGTGTCGAGGGCGACCTGCACCGCACCAACTACAAGGAAGCCGAACTGCGCAGCCGCAAGGTGGCCCAGGCCATGGCACGGCTGGGCTGTGTGGCTGGCGACCGTGTGGGTACGCTGGCCTGGAACGGTTACCGGCACTTCGAGATCTACTACGGCGTCTCCGGCTCGCAGCTGGTCTGCCACACCATCAATCCGCGCCTGTTCCCTGAGCAGATCGCCTGGATCGTGGGCGATGCTGCGGACAGGGTGCTGTGTTTCGACCTGACCTTCCTGCCGCTGGTGGAAAAGCTCGCGGCGCACATGCCGTCCGTGCAGCACTTCATCGCCATGACCGACCGCGCCCACATGCCCGCGCAGACCGGCCTCCCGAACCTGCTGTGCTACGAGGAACTGGTCGAGGCGGAAAACGGCGACTACGCCTGGCCCGTCTTCGACGAGCTGTCGGCGTCCAGCATCTGCTACACCTCCGGCACCACCGGCAACCCCAAGGGCGCCGTCTACAGCCACCGTTCGACCTTGCTGCACGCCTTCGCCTCGGTCATGCCGGACGCGATGGACTGCTCCTCGGCGGATGTGGTCCTGCCGGTGGTGCCGATGTTTCATGTCAACGCCTGGGGGCTGCCGTATAGCGCGGCGATGGTCGGGGCCAAGCTGGTGTTTCCGGGGCCGCACCTGGATGGCAAGTCGTTGCACGACCTGTTCGAGTCGGAGCAGGTCACGTTCAGCGCCGGGGTGCCGACGGTGTGGCTGGGCGCGATCAACTACATGAAGGCCCATGGCCTGAAGCTCTCCACCCTGAAGCGCACGGTGATCGGCGGCTCGGCCTGTCCGCCATCGATGATGCGCACGCTGGAGGACGATTTCGGGCTGGAGGTGATCCACGCCTGGGGCATGACCGAGCTGTCGCCGCTGGGTACGCTGTCCAAGCTCAAGGCCAAGCAGAAAGCGCTGCCGGCCGAGGCACAGCACCGCCTGCTGGAGAAGCAGGGCCGCGTGATCTACGGCATCGACATGGCCATCGTCGGCGACGACGGCACCGAGCAGCCCTGGAACGGCCAGACCACCGGGGATCTGGTCGTGCGCGGGCAGTGGGTGGTCAACGGCTACCTGGGCCGGACCGATTCGCCGCTGCAACAGATCCACGGTCAGGACTGGTTCCCGACCGGCGATGTCGCCACCATCGACGCCGACGGCTTCATGCAGATCACCGACCGCAGCAAGGACGTGATCAAGTCCGGCGGCGAGTGGATCAGCTCGATCGACCTGGAGAACATCGCCATGGCGCACCCGGCGGTGATGGAGGCCGCAGCCATCGCCTGCACGCATCCGAAGTGGGACGAGCGCCCGCTGCTGATCGTCGTGCGCAAGGCCGGACAGTCGGTCACGCGGGAGGAGCTGCTGGCGTTCTACGACGGCCGCATCGCCAAGTGGCAGATCCCGGACGACGTGGTGTTCGTCGAGGAGCTGCCACACACCGCCACCGGCAAGCTCCAGAAGCTCAAGCTGCGCGAGCAGTTCAAGGGCCACGTCCTGCCAACTACCTGAGTTCCTGATCCGCCCCTTTGTCTCGACCGCGACAGGCGTTAGTGGTAGTCCCTGACGCGGCGTTGGCGCGGCTGCATCACCATCTCGCCACCCTGCCGGATGGACCGGCGCAATGCAAGGAGACTTCCACATGACGATGCGTTTTCAAACCAAGGTAGTTGTCCTGGCCGCGATGACCTTGTGTGCGTCTGCCGCCTTCGCCCAGAAGGGCGAAACGGTCAAGATCGCGTGGATTGACCCGCTCACCGGTCTGATGGGCCCCGTCGGCCAGAACCAGGTCAACAGCTTCCGCTTCTTCGCGGAGAAGCTGGGCGGTGCCAACAACCCGGCGGGTGTCAATTTCGAAGTCGTGCCCTTCGACAACAAGCTGAGTCCCGCCGAGTCGCTGACCGCGCTGAAGGCCGCGATCGACCAGGGCATCCGCTACGTGACGCAGGGCAACGGCTCGGGTGCCGCCGCCGCGCTGATCGACGCCGTCAACAAGCACAACGAGCGCAACCCCGGCAAGGAAGTCATCTACCTGAACCACTCGGCAGTGGACCCGGACCTGACCAACAGCAAGTGCAGTTACTGGCACTTCCGCATGGACGCCGACACCTCCATGAAGATGGAGGCGCTGACCTCGTTCATGAAGGACCAGAAGGACGTCCAGAAGGTCTACCTGCTCAACCAGAACTACTCGCACGGCCAGCAGGTCGCCAAGTACGCCAAGGAAATCATGGCGCGCAAGCGTCCGGACGTGCAGTTCGTCGGCGAGGACTTGCACCCGCTGGCCCAGGTGCGCGACTTCGCCCCCTATGTGGCGAAGATCAAGGCCAGCGGTGCCGACACCGTGATCACTGGCAACTGGGGTTCGGACCTGTCGCTGCTGCTCAAGGCGGCCAACGAAGCCGGCCTGACCGCCAAGTTCTACACCTACTACACCGGTGTCACCGGCACCCCCACCGCACTCGGCGCCCAGGGCGATGGCCGGGTTTTCCAAGTCTCGTACAACCATTACCACATGCCCGGGCAGATGGCCAAGTGGCGCGACGAGTTCAACAAGAAGTTCGACGCCGACTTCTACACCGGCAGCGTGATCCACATCTACACGGCGCTGGGCGAAGCGATGGCCAAGGCCAAATCGACCGATCCGGTCAAGGTCGCTGCGGCACTGGAGGGGCTGAAATTCAAGAGCTTCAATGGCGAGGTCGAGATGCGCAAGACCGACCACCAGATGCAGCAGACGCTCTTCATCACCCGCTGGCAGAAGGCGGATGCGAAGTATGCGTACTCGCCCGAGAAGACCGGCTACACCCTGGTGCCCGTGGCCACGTTCGAGCCTTACGTGGCGAGCACGCCCACGTCCTGCCAGATGAAGCGGCCCGGTTGAGTTCAGGGACAGGCCGGCTGTGGACCAGCTCACCATCAACCTTCTGAACGGCTTCAGCTCCGGGCTGTTGCTGTTCATGCTCAGTTCCGGCCTGACGCTGATCTTCAGCATGATGGGCGTGCTGAACTTCGCGCACGCCAGCTTCTACATGGTCGGCGCCTACGTTGGCTACGCGCTCACCGGGGTGGTCGGCTTCTGGCCGGCGCTGGTGATTGCGCCGCTGGTGGTGGGCGGGCTGGGGGCGCTGTTCGAGCGGGGGGCGCTGCGGCGGGTCCACAAGTTCGGGCACGTCCCGGAGCTGTTGATCACCTTCGGGCTGTCCTACGTGTTGCTGGAAGTCGTGCAACTGGTGTGGGGCCGCACGTCGGTGCCTTTCACGCCGCCGACGCAATTGCAAGGTTCTGCGTTCACGCTGGTGCAGTCCTCGGTGGACGGGCTGCGGCTGGTGTGGGGGCAGGCACCGGCCGAGCTGTGCCAGAACACGGCCGGCGCTGTCCTGAGCTGCTCGCGGTTTCCGATGACGCGGGTGTTCATGATGGGCGTGGCGCTGCTGATGCTGGTGGCGCTGTGGGCGCTGCTGACGCGCACCCGGATCGGGCTGGTCATCCAGGCGGCGTTGACGCATCCGGAGATGGCCGAGGCGCTGGGCCACAACGTGCCGCGCGTGCTGATGCTGGTGTTTGGCAGCGGCTGCGCGTTGGCGGGACTGGCGGGCGTGATCGGCGGCATCACTTTCATCACCGAACCGTCGATGGCGGCGGTGGTGGGGACCATCATCTTCGTGGTGGTCGTGGTCGGCGGGATCGGTTCTCTGGCGGGAGCGTTTGTAGGCTCGATCCTGGTCGGGCTGCTGCAGACGCTGCCGCTGACGGTCGATGGCTCGCTCGCCACGCTCCTCAATCAACTCTTCGGCGCTGGCATCGGACCTTCCACCCCTGGCTGGCCATTGCTGCGCATCACGATGGCGCAGGCCGCGCCGATCCTTCCCTACTTGCTGCTCGTGCTCATCCTCATCTTCCGCCCGAAGGGGCTGCTCGGAACGCGGGAGGGCTGAAGCATGGCGCATCCCGCAGAATTCCATTTCAAGCCCTGGAACGTCGGGCGCTGGGTCATCTGGGGCGGCTTCGCGCTGATCCTGCTGGTGGCGCCGAAGCTGTGGACCTCCGGGTTCGCGCTGACGATGCTGTCGCAGATGGGCGTGGCGATCATCATCTGCCTGTCCTACAACATGCTGCTGGGGCAGGGCGGCATGCTCAGCTTCGGGCACGCCGTCTACGCCGGGCTTGGCTCCTATCTGGCTATCCACACACTCAATCAGGTCGGTGCTGGCGCACTTGGACTGCCGGTGAGTCTGGTGCCGCTGGCCGGTGGATTGGGCGGGTTGGCCTTTGCCGTGCTGCTGGGTTATGTATCCACCAAGAAGGCGGGCACGACCTTCGCCATGATCACGATGGGTGTCGGCGAGCTGGTCTGGTCGATGTCGCTGATGGTGCCGGAGTTCTTCGGCGGCGAGGGCGGCGTGTCGTCGAACCGCGTGATCGGCCAGCCCGTCATGGGCATCACCTTCGGCCCGCAGGTTCAGCTCTACTACCTCATCGCGGTCTACTGCTTCGTCTGCACCGCGCTGATGTACGCCTTCACCCGCACACCGCTGGGCCGCATGCTCAACGCCGTGCGCGACAACCCCGAGCGGGTCGAGTTCATCGGCTACAGCACGCAGCGCATCCGCTACATCGCCTTCATGATCGCTGGCTTCTTCGCCGGCATCGGCGGCGGGCTCGGTGCGCTGAACTTCGAGATCGTGACGGCGGAAGTCGTCGGGGCGCACAGATCGGGTGCCTATCTGCTGTTCGTGTTCCTCGGTGGCGCGACCTTCTTCTTCGGGCCGATCCTGGGCGCGATCCTGATGGTGATCGCGCTGGTGCTGCTGTCGGAGCTGACGACGGCGTGGCTGCTCTACCTGGGCCTGGCCTTCCTGTTCATGGTGATGTATGCGCCGGGCGGGCTGGCCAGTCTGATCATGATGAACCTGCGCGTAGCGGCCTTCGGCAAGCTGCGTCAGTTGTGGACGGCCTACCTCGGCCTGTTCGGCACGGGAGCCGCGGCGCTCATCGGCATCGGTGCGATGGTGGAGATGGTCTACCACCGCCAGCTCAACGCTGCGCTCGGGCCGAAGCTGCGCTACCTTGGTGCCACGCTGGACACCGAGAGCGTCAACACCTGGGTTGGCGCGGTGTTCGTGATGCTGGTCGGCATCGGGCTGTTCGAGCTGACGCGGCGCGAATTTTCTCGCCAATGGGGCGACACCCAGGGCGAGATCGAGAAGGAAATCAAACGCCGGGAGGCCCTCTGAGCACCGCTTCATCCACCGCGCCCGTCATGCCCTTTGCGGTCGAACTCGACAACGTCCACAAGTCCTTCGGCAAGACGCAGATCATCCGCGGCGCGCAACTCCAGGTCCGCAAGGGCGAGCGGGTAGCGATCATCGGGCCGAATGGCGCGGGCAAATCCACGCTGTTCAACCTGATCAGCGGCCGGCTCACCCCGACCAGTGGCCAGATCCGCCTCTTCGGCGAGCGCATCGACGGCCAGCAGCCCTACGAGATCAACCGCAAGGGTCTGGCGCGCAGTTTCCAGGTCAGCAACCTGTTTCCGAAGCTGAGCGTGTTCGAGAACATCCGCTGCGCCGTGCTGTGGAGTCTGGGCTACCGGTATGCGTTCTGGAAGTTCCTGTCCGAGCTGAAGGACGCCAACGACCGCACCGACGAGCTGCTGCTGCGGCTGCATCTCGACAAGCGCCGCGACGTGCTGGCGATGAACCTGACCTATGCCGAGCAGCGGGCGCTGGAGATCGGCCTGACGATCGCGGGCGGCTCGCAGGTGGTGCTGCTGGATGAGCCGACCGCCGGCATGAGCCGCAGCGAGACGACGCGCTTCATCCAGCTCATCCGGCAGGTGACCGAGGGGCGCACGCTGCTGACGGTGGAACATGACATGGGCGTGGTCTTCGGATTGGCGGATCGGATTGCCGTGCTGGTCTACGGCGAGGTGATCGCCTTCGACACACCCGAGGCGGTGCGTGCCAATCCGCGGGTGCAGGAGGCCTATCTCGGCTCCGTGCTGGCCCAGGGACACTGAACACAGACACATGCTCGAACTCGACAACCTCCACGCCTACTACGGCAAGAGCCACGTCCTGCACGGCGTGTCGCTGCGCATCGAACCCGGCGAGATCGTCGCGCTGCTCGGTCGCAACGGCTCAGGACGCTCGACCACGGTCAAGACCATCATGGGGCTGGTGGACGGGCAAGGCTCGGTGCGCTGGAAGGGTCAGGAGATCCTGGGGCGCAAGGCGTATGACATCGCCCACCGGGGCATCGGCTACGTGCCCGAAAACCGCGACATTTTTCCCAAGCTCACGGTGCACCAGAACCTGATGCTCGGGCAAAAGGTGGCGGGCAAGTCGGGGCGGTGGTCCTTCGACGACATGTACACCATGTTCCCGCGGCTCAAGGAACGCCAGCACACCGAGGCCGGCGTGCTCTCCGGCGGCGAGCAGCAGATGCTCACGTTGTGCCGCACGCTGATGGGCGACCCGGACCTGATCATGATCGACGAGCCAACCGAGGGGCTGGCGCCGAAGATCGTCGAGCAGGTGGGCGAGTACCTGCGGGAGTTGCAGCGGCGGGGGATCAGCGTACTGCTGGTGGAGCAGAAGCTGACGATCGCGCTGGAGGTGTCGCAGCGCTGCCTGCTGATGGGGCATGGGCGGATCGTGTTCGAGGGGACGCCGGCGGAGCTGAAGGCGAATGCGTATATCCGCAAGGAGTGGCTGGAGGTGTGAGCCCCCCCACCCCGGCTACGTTCACTGCGAGGTGTTGATGGGGCTTGCCCGGGGGTTGTCTCCAAAAGGACAGGCGGCGGGCGAGGCCGGCTTCTAGACTGCCCGCAGCCTGATCTGACTGCTCACGAGGAGAACCCCATGACCGCCCATAGCGCCCGACACGGCAGCGTTGCCGTCATCACGCTCGACAACCCGCCGGTCAACGGCCTCGGCTACGACACCCGCCGCGTTTTCGCCGACCATGTGCAGGCGGCTGACGCCGACCCCGCCGTGACCGCCATCGTCATCACCGGGGCCGGCAAGGCGTTTTCCGGCGG
>JBEANV010000339.1:0-7766 GCA_041165285.1 Pseudomonadota bacterium
GTCAGCGGATCCTGGAAGGCCAGGGTGCGCACCTGTTCCTCCGCCCGCATGCGCTCGGTGATATCGAGCAGGGTGCCGCTGACTGCCATGGCGCCCAGCTGCACCGGGTCCGGGCGCGAGACGATGTGGTACTGCATCCAGCGCTGCTGGCCCTCGCGCATCTGCAGTCGCAGCTCGCCGCACAGGCTCACCGCTTGCCGGGTCGCCCGGCGCAGGCTGTCGTGCAGCAGGATGCGGTCGGCGCTGTCCATGCTGGCGAGCCACAACACCAGCGGCAGCTCGCGCGTGCTGACTGGCAGTTGCATCAGGCTGGCCAGCGTCGGCGAGATCAGCAGCATCTCGTCACCAGGGCGCCAGGTCCAGCTGCCGAGTCCGGCGATGCGCTCGGCCTCGGCGAGCGCGGACTGGCTGCGCTGCAGCTCGTCGGTGGACAGGCGCTCGGCGCGCGTCACGAGGTAGACGAGCTGTTCGTATTCCTCGTAGGTGTTGCCGATCAGGGCCAGCGTGGCTTGCCAGCGCTCGGGGCTGGGCGGTCCGGCGAGCGGGTCGATGCCCAGCCGCCGGAGCTGGCGGGTCAGCATCGAGTGGACCAGCGGGATGGGGCTGCGTTCCATGGTCATGGCGCCTGTGTTTCGGTTTCCCAGAGTGCGGCGAGCGTGAGCGTCATGTTGTGCATGTCGCAGCGCTGCCCCGGGCTCGACGAGATCTCGCCGAAGGAATAGAAGCCCGCCAGTGCCGAACCGGGCGGCAGCACGCCGGCCACCGGCTCCAGCTCGTCCTCGGTCTGCTCGCCCAGCACATGGCGGCGGCCGACGCAGCTCACCGCAAGGGCCAGCACGGGCTGCTGGCCGGGCAGTGCATCGCGCAGGGCGTCGGCCGCCTGAAAGGCGCCCTCCAGCAGATCGCTGCGGCCCGCCCGCGAGAGCTGCACGAGGCTGCCCGCGGGGATGTCGCCGGCGACGTCGATGGTCTGGCGCTCCGCGTCAATGCCCAGCACATAGCGGATCACGCCGTGGGTGTCACCGGCTTGCCGGAACACGGTCAGCGGGAAATGCGAGGCCGCCTCGGGCAACCCGCTGGCGTAGCGGCCGAGGTACTGGCGGTAGAGCTGGAGCGCGGGCTGGTTGTCGATTTCTTCGACCGTGTTGCCGTGGGCGCGGGTGACCAGCCGCCGCTGGCCGAAGCCGACGCTGCCGCCGCGGCAGCTGCGTGCCATGCGCAGGCGTGGCCCGTACAGGCCGATGGCGCAGGCGCTGCCCTGCACGGGGCCAAGACCATCAAGGCGCATCGACCAGGTGCGTGCCTGGCGGGTACCGGCAGCGCCCATGCCTCCCGCGACCGGGATGCTGCCTGGCAGATTGGCCACCAAGCCGCGCACCAGATCCGGCCCGTTGACGTCCAGTCCGTCGGCCAGCACGAGCACGCCCGACAGGCCCGGCGTGTCGAGCAGTGCCGTGGCGAGTTGCTGGCCGGCGGTTTCCGATGTCAACGCCGGACCCAGCGCCACATGGAAGCGCCGCACGGCCGTGTGCGCAAAGCGGACGATGCAGACCACCAGCGCCTCGTCGGTGGTCTGGCGTGTGTGGGCGACGGTGTGGGTGGCTGCGCTGGCGAACATGCTGCGGGGCAGGGCGCGGGCCAGCGTGGCCAGCGGGCTGCCCGGCGCCAGGCTGGCCAGGTATTCGGCGGGGCCGAACACCAGCACCAGCGTGTCCGGGCTGTCGAACCGGGAGTCCGGTGGAGATTGCCAGCCGGCGCCCGGCTGGTACACAAGAGTAGCAAGTTCCATGCGGTCGACACATCAGCGCAGCCAGGATTGGCTCACCGGTGTATCGACCAGCCGGCCACCAGGCTTGAGTGGCCCGGCGGTCGGCGGCGGACAGCTCAGCGCTTGAGCAGGCTGCCCAGGATCTGCGGCAGCATGCTGCCGAGGTCGGTGCCCTGCTGCGGCAGTTGGCCGTGCGGCGTGAGGCCGTCGATCAGTTGCGGCAGGATCTGCGAGAGCTGGCCCGCGGCGGCACCGTGGTCCATGCCAGCGCTTTGGGCGAGCTGGCCGATGACGTCGGAGCCGAGCACCTGGGTGAGCTGGTCGGCGGAGATCGGCATGTTCTGGCCGGTCGAGACCCATGACGAGGCCACGTCACCGAGCCCGCCGCGCTGGAACTGCTCCAGCAGGCCACCGAGACCGCCAGCGGCTGCACCGCCGCCCTGGTTGTTGCCGCCCATCAGCATGCCGATGACGGCCTGGATCAGTGCCGCCTGACCGCCGCCGCCCTGGCCGCCACCGAGTGCCTGGCTGACGACCGAACCCAGCATTGAATCGAGCAATCCCATCGTGTTCTCCTGAAAGTGTCTATGAGTCGAGTTGCCGGCGAGCGTGCGTTCCTTCACGGTCTGCCTTCGCCAGCGGCCGTACTGTGACCGTTTTTTGGCAACCTGTCATGCGCTGCGGCCAGCCGCTACACTCCCGCACCCATGAAACGCATCGTGATCCTGATTTCCGGCCGTGGCTCCAACATGGAAGCCATCCACCGCGCCTGCGCCCAAGAAGGCTGGCCAGCCGCTGTCGTGGCTGTCATCAGCAACCGGCCAGCGGCGGGTGGCCTTGCCTGGGCGGCTGAACGCGGCATCGCGACCGCGTCGATCGACCACCGCACCCACGCCGACCGCGGCGCCTTTGACACGGCACTGGCTGCGGAAATCGACACCCACCGGCCCGATCTGGTCGTGCTGGCGGGCTTCATGCGCATCCTGACGCCCGGATTCGTGGCGCGCTACGCCGGTCGCCTGCTCAATATCCACCCGTCGCTGCTGCCGTCGTTCGGCGGACTGCACACGCACGAGCGCGCGCTGCAGACCGGCTGCAAGGTGGCCGGAGCGACGGTGCATTTCGTGACCGCCGAACTCGACCACGGTCCGATCGTGCTCCAGGCAGTCGTGCCGGTGCTGGCGGGTGACACGCCCGAGGCGCTGTCGGCCCGGGTGCTGGCCTGCGAGCACCAGATCTATCCGCGTGCGGTGCGCTGGTTCGTCGAGGACCAGCTGGTGCTGGGCGACGACAGCGTCGTGCGCCACACTTCGAACGCGCCGCAATGGCTGTTCCACACACTCTGAGCCTCCGAGGACTTCCCCGATGACCCCCAAAGCCCTCTTCACGCTGTGCGACGAGCTGTTGCATGAAGTCCTGCGCTTCTCCAGCCCGACCGACGCCGTGGTGTCGGCCTTCTTTCGCCGCAACCGCATGCTGGGCATGCGCGAGCGCCATGCGCTGGCCGAGACGGTGTACGCCGTCCTGCGCGAGCGGCTGCGGCTGCAATACCTCGCCAAGTCCGGCACGGGTGCGCTGGAACGCCGCCTGAGCATCCTGGCCTGGCAGGGCACCGAAGCCTATCTGCGCGCTGCGACGACCGAGATCGAGCAGAAGTGGGCGGCCACCGCCAAGCTGCTGAGCCTGAAGAGCCAGTCCGAGAGCCTGCGCCACAACCTTCCCGACTGGCTGGCCGAGGCGCTCAAGAAGGAAATGGGCAACGATTTCTGGCCGCTGATCGAGAGCTTGTCCAAGTCGGCCGGGCTTGATCTGCGTGTCAATACCCAGCTGACCAAGCGCGACGCTGCCCAGGCTGCACTGGCCGAGGAAGGCATCCTGACCGAGCCGACGCCCTACTCGCCGACGGGTCTGCGCGCGCGCGGCAAACCGACGCTCAACCTGACCGAGTGCTTCAAGCGCGGTGAGGTCGAGGTGCAGGACGAGGGCAGCCAGCTGCTGGCGCTGCTCACCGAGGCGAAGCGTGGCGAGATGGTTGTGGACTTCTGTGCCGGTGCGGGCGGCAAGACCCTGGCGCTGGGCGCGATGATGCGCAACACGGGCCGCCTCTACGCCTTCGACGTCTCGGCACACCGCCTGGCCGCACTCAAGCCGCGTCTGGCGCGCAGCGGTCTGTCCAACGTCTACCCGGCGGGCATCTCGCATGAGCGCGACGAGCGTGTCAAGCGCCTGTCCGGCAAGATCGACCGCGTGCTGGTCGATTCGCCCTGCTCGGGTCTGGGCACGCTGCGGCGCAATCCGGACCTGAAGTGGCGCCAGACACCCGAGGGTGTGGCCGAGCTGACGGTCAAGCAGCGCGCCATCCTCGACAGCGCCGCACGGCTGGTGAAGGCAGGCGGACAACTGGTCTACGCCACCTGCAGCCTGCTGGACGCCGAGAACGAAGCCATCGCCCAGGCGTTCAGCGAAGCGCATCCTGAGTTCGAGCTGCTGAATGCGGCCGACGTGCTGGCGCGCCAGAAGGTCGAGGATGCGGAGTCCCTCTGCCGCAACAACTACCTGCGCCTGTGGCCCCATCGGCACAACACGGATGGTTTCTTTGCGGCGGTGTGGCGCCGCGTCTGACGCGTTCTGCCCCTGAACTGGCTCTGTACAGGCGCAATCGTCGGCGATTGTCCGGTTTGAGCGGGCAAATCAGGCAAATTCCCGGTTTCAGGGAAATGGGTGAACGTCTAGAATGTTCCACCCTCTTGCTCGCTGCCTGAAAGTATCTCAATGCCCGAACTCTCGACGATCTGGTCGGTCCTGGTGGATTGGCTGGCCCATGGTCTGCTGCGCGCCAGTCCCTGGCAGGTGCTGGTCACCACGCTGGTGATGACGCACATCACGATCGTCGCCATCACCGTCTTCCTGCACCGCAGCCAGGCCCACCGCTCGCTCGACCTGCACCCGATCCCGTCGCACTTCTTCCGCTTCTGGCTGTGGATGACGTCCGGCATGGTGACCAAGGAATGGGTGGCGATCCACCGCAAGCACCACGCCAAGTGCGAGACCAAGGACGACCCGCACAGCCCGATTGCCCACGGCATCCAGACCGTGCTGCTGCGCGGCAGCGAGCTGTACCGCGCCGAGGCCAAGGTCCAGGAGACGCTGAAGAAATTCGGCCACAACACCCCGGACGACTGGCTGGAGCGCCATGTGTACACCGGCCAGTCGAAGTTGGGCGTGTCGCTGATGCTGGTCATCAATGTGCTGCTGTTCGGCGCGCTGGGCCTCACGGTCTGGGCGGTACAGATGCTATGGAGCCCGGTGCACGCGGCCGGCATCATCAACGGCCTGGGCCACTGGTGGGGCTACCGCAACTTCGAGGCACCGGACGCCTCCACCAACATCTCGCCCTGGGGCATCTGGATCGGCGGCGAAGAGCTGCACAACAACCACCACACTTTTCCGACCTCGGCCAAGCTGTCGGTGAAACCCTTCGAGTTCGACATCGGCTGGGGTTACATCCGCGTGCTGGAGATGCTGGGCCTGGCCAAGGTGCGCAAGACCGCGCCGCAGCTCAAGCTCGGAGAGCTGCGCCCGGTGGCCGACAGCCAGACGCTCGAAGCCCTGATCGCCAACCGCTACGAGGTGATGGCCCAGTACGCCACCAACCTGCGCACGGCCTGTGCGGACGAACTGGACCGCCTGAAACAGCAAGGCGCACAGAACACCGAGCGTTGGAACGAAATGCGGCTGGCACAACGCTGGCTGCACCGTGATGATCAGAAGATTCCCGCCGAGGTGAAGGCGTTGGTCGCCAAGGCTTGCGACCAGAGCCCGTCGCTGACCAAGCTGGTTGTCATGCGCGAAGAGCTGCGCCAACTGTGGACCCGCACCAATGTGTCGGGCGAGCAGCTGGTGATGGATCTGCAAGGCTGGTGCCAGCGCGCGGAAAGCAGCGGCATTGCCGCACTGCAGGACTTTGCGCGCACGCTGCGTTCGGTCCGGGCCTGAGTTTCGCCCGTTTCAGGCGGCCAGCAGGTCCATCAGCCGGTTTCTGTCGGGCTGAGGCGGCGCAAACCCCGGGCTGCCCGCACTGGCCTCGACCGCAGTGAGCCACGCCGACTGGCGCTGCCGCGCGATGCCGTGCAGCAGCAAAGCGTCCTCGAACGCAGGCTGATCGAGTACTTCGATCACGGTCGGTCGCAACAGCACGCCCGCCAGCAGCGCGACGCTGTCGTCTAGCGGCCAAGCCTGCCGGATCTTGTCGAGCGTGTCGGGATACGCCTCCAGATTGACGCCTGTGGACGCCGACGCCGGCTCCGTTTCCATCCCCGGGATTTGGACGTTGTAGAGCGCCTCCAGCTGTGCTGCAACGCGCTCGTGGTTCCAGGGCTGTGCCATCTGCCGGTACAGCTCCAGCAGGCGCAGCAGAATCCAGGGACACTTGCCCGGCAACTCCTGCAAGCGCCGCTCCAGCACGACAGCGACACCGATCGGGGACTCTGTGACATGGGGTTCAAGTTCGCGCAGCAACTCGGTGCTGGCGCTGGTGGTGTCGAGGCTCGGGTGGCCGAAATCGGCGCCTGGCCATCGCAGGGTCGGCGTGCCATCTGGCTCCCCTGCCCGTTGGACATTCGGCGTGGGTGGCGGCGGTGGCGACCAATCGACGAGGCCCGCGTCTGGTTTGGCTGGCATCGGCGCTGGCGGTGTCTCGACGGGGGACTGAGCTGCAAACGGGTCGTTGTCTTGCCGAGACTGCGCGCGCTTGCGGCGCAGACGGTGTGCGACAGCCGGCTCGGTTGAACCCATGCGGGGCATCCGTCCTTCCTGCATGAAGCGCAGTACCAGCAGACTGGCCGCCAGGCCGAGGACACCGCCCACAACCAGCACGGCATCGCGCCACACGTTGCGCTCGTTGTGTTCGATCCGCGCCACGAGTGCCGCCAGGCTTTCCCGGGTCTGGCGCTGCTCGTCACGCAGATCCTGCAAGGGAGGCTCTGCGCTGACGCTGCCTGGATGGGCGGACGGCGGCGCCAGAAATCCGTTGGATGGTGTCGGGGCCAGAGCCGCCACGACAGCGTTCACCAGCCGCTGTACTTCAGCCTCCTCCAATGTCCGGACGGAAGTCGTGGTGGCCGGAAGCGGATCGTCGGACCGCGTGACCGAGCGTGAGGCCGTGGCCATTTCCACCGGACGGGCGGGCACACCCGCTGCCGCAGGCTTCACCGCGGGCACGGTTGTCGGCAGCTGGGCGGAGCGCTTCGGTGTGGCGCTGGTGGTGGGTGGGTCAACCAGCACGGTGAATTCGCGGGTGTAGTCGGCACCACACAACAGGCTCAGCCGGCCGGTGAGCACCGTATCGGTGACGGTTTGCGGACTGCTGATCTGCACCACCACGCGCCCGTCCTCGCCACTCGGGAGAGTGCGCACGCGCACGGGCGCGATCATCTCCCCGGATTCACCCTGCTGGATCTGTATCTGCAGGCAGTCCGGCGTCAGGCGGCTCGCTGGCCAATCGAAGCCGCGCACCTGCACGGTCATCGACAGCGGCTGGTCGACCACGGCGCGTGCCATCGACGTGTCCACCGACTGGCTACAGGCGCTGCCTACCCAGGCGAGTAGCGCTGCGCCGATGCCTTGTTGCCATCCTCCCGGCTGCTTCATGCTGCTCCCCGTGCTGCCTTGCCTGTTGCTTTGTGTGCTGGGAGTTCAATCTAGGCGGGTTGGTGCGTGCAGTCCATCACGCTGGAGGGGGCCACCTGTTGGGGGATGCCGCGGGGGGGGGGGTTGGCAGGAGGGCATGAAAAAACCCGCTGCGGGCAAGGCCCGGGCGGGTTTCTGGACAAGTCCGTGCAGCGCGAGGCTGATCAGCGGAGCTTGATTTCCTTGTAGAGCACGTGCTTGCGCACTTTCGGATCGAACTTCATGAATTCGAGCTTTCCGGGCGTCGTCTTCTTGTTCTTGTCCGTGGTGTAGAAATGGCCGGTACCCGCAGTGGATTCCAGCTTGATCT
>JBEANV010000340.1:0-6872 GCA_041165285.1 Pseudomonadota bacterium
ACGTGGTTCAAGCGCGGGCTGCAGACCGGCCAGATCGCGCAGTGCGACAGCTTCCAGGCGCGCACGCTCTGACCTCGGCGGGTTCGGGCGTGGATCAGGCGGGGGCGGCCCCGAACCACCAAGCCACCACCGCAAAACTGCCAAACGCCAGCACGGTCGAGGCCAGGATGATCCGCGCCACCCGGCCGTTGTCGGCGCCATAGCGCTCGGCCAGCAGCGAGACGTTGCTGGCGCTGGGCAGCGCGGCGGCCAGCACCAGCACCATCAACTGGAAATCGCTCAGCGCCAGCCCCGCCGCCTGCGCCGCCGAGGCCGCTGCCCACACCAGCAGCGGATGCACCACCAGCTTGATCAGCGCCACCGGCAGGAAGCGCCTGACCGGCATCGACGCGTCGGGGCGACCCTGCGCATCCAGCCCCGAGCGCCACAGCACCGCACCGATCGTGAACAGCGCGACCGGGCTGGCCGCGTCGGCGAGCATGCCCGCAACCTTGGCGAGCGGCCCCGGGAGCGCAAGCCCGGTCACCGAGGCCAGCGCACCCAGCCCGATCGACCACGGCAGCGGATTGACCAAGGCTGCACGCAGCGAACGGGCGATCGCCGCCCGTGCCGCCGCGGCGTCACCGGCATGGCTGGCGGCCGGGTCGTCATGGTGCAGTTGCGCGAGGGCGATGCACAGGGAGCTGGTGACGAACAGATCGGCCAGCACCGTCGTGATCGTCGGTCCCGCCGCCGCCGGCCCGACCAGCGCCACCAGCAGCGGCACGCCCATGAAGCCGGTATTCGGAAACGCGGCCACCAGCGCGCCAAACGCCGTGTCGCGCAGGTTGCCCGCCGCCCGGCGTGTCGTCACCACCGTGAGCGCCACCACGGCCAGGGCGCACAGCAGGTACACGCCCAGCACCACCGGGTCGAACAGCTCGCGCACCGGCAAGTTCGCCCCGAAGCGGAACAGCATGCACGGCAGCGCGAAGTACAGGACAAATGCATTCAGCCCCGGCACCGCCGCCAGCGGCAGCAGCCCGCGCCGCGCCGCCAGATAGCCGATGAGGATCAGGGCGAAGAAGGGGACGGTGACGGAGAAGATGGCCTGCATGGGGCGAAGTATCCCAGCCACTTGCGCACCTGGCGCACGGCATCGGCCTGCATCAGCGCCAGTGCGCGATCAAGGTGGCCCTGCACCACGGCGCGGTGGCGGCGCTCGCGGTCGGCCTCGCCGAGCCAGCCGTGGTCGCGGGCAATCTGCGTGTCGCTGCGGCCATCGACTGCGGCCATCAGCACGTCGCGCGCCAGCGGATCAAGCAGCCCGAGGCGGTGCAACAGTTCGTGCTCGGCCAGCGCCGTCAGCGACACGGCGCCGTGGTGGTCCAGCAGCGGACGCAGCGTTTCAACCAGCAGTTGCGGCGAGCGGCTGTCGCCGAGCAGCTTCTTCAGCGCGCTGGCCCGCTGCAGTTCGACCACGCCCTCTTCCTTGTTCAGCGCACGGGCAATGCCGTAGTTGGTCTGGCCACGCAGCACGCGGCTGATCACCTCGCGCTCGGCCGGCGTGAGCCCGTCCAGCACGATCTGCAGCAGGCGGCGCTCGTGCTCCGCCGCCTGGCGCAGCGCAGGTTCACGGGCCAGGAAGCGGCGGATCGTGTCTTTCAGCTCGTCCAGCGGCGCCTGCTTGGAGAAAAAGTCGACATCGGCCCGGCGCGTGACCTGCTGCACCGCCAGCCGCACGTCGCCGCCATGCGGCCCGGTCAGGAAGACCACCGGCATCGGGCAGCGCTGCGCCAGCAGCCGGTTGAAGATCTGCAGGCCGTTCATCGACCCCGGCGGCTCGAAGTCGATGTCCAGCGTCACCACACCGCGCCGCAGCCACAGCGGTTCGGCCAGGAACGCCTCGCCGCTCGCATAGCCGCGTGCGGCGAAATCATCCGCGCGCAAGCTGTAGAGCAGACCGTCGCGGTACTCGTCATAGTCATCGACGACATGCACCAGAGGTGCTTCGACCTGCGGATCAGGCGACAGGCTGGACGGGTGCATGGGTCGATTCCTCGGGCACGGCGGGCGGGGTCAGCGGCAGCGTGATGATGAAGTCGGCGCCACGCGGCAGGTTGTCGGTGACGATCAGGCGCCCGCCGAGTTTCTCGACCCAGTGCCGGCAGATGTAGAGGCCCCAACCGCTGCCACCGCGGCGGGTGGAATAGCCGTGCTCGAACACCTTCTCGCGCAGCACAACCGGCACACCGGGACCGCGGTCGCGCACATGGATCTGTACCTGGCCTGCGTCCTCGTCCAGGTAGTTCTCGACGCTGATCAGCCGGTTGGTGAGGGGCGTGGTCTCCATCACCGAGATGGCGTTGTGCAGCAGGTTGCTGAGCACTTCGCACAGGATCAGCCGGTCCATCGTGATCGCAGGCAGCTCGGCCGAGACCGCGTTGTGCATCACCACGTTGTGCGTGGCGGCATAGCCGCTCACCTGCGCCATCGCGTCGGTGACGGTGTCGCGCAGCAGCGAGGGTTCCCTGGCCGCCTCGTCGCGCAGCACGGGGCGGTAGCGTTCGACGATGTCGTGCAGGTGTTGCGCGGCCCGGCCGGCGATGCGCACCCCCTCGTCCAGCAGGTCGTGGCGGCCGGCCTTCAGGTGCTTGGCCACACCGTCGAGCGCCACCAGACAGGCCCCGCTGTGGTTGGACAGCTTGTGCAGCAGCTCGCCCGAGCGATGGCCCATCAACTGGATCAAGGAATCCTGGCGCAGTTTCAAGGCGTCCTGGCGCAGTTGTTCGTTCAGGGATTCGAGTTCGCGCCGGTAGTCGCGCTGCGAGCGGCTGAGCCAGCGCAGACTCCCGCCGACCAGCCCCACCAGTCCGACCGCCAGCACCGACAGCAGCACCTGCACCTGCCGCACGGCGACAGGCACTCCGTCCGATGGCCCCAAAGCGACAGCCAGCGGCAGTGCCATGGACTGGTACCGCTGCACCAGCACCAGCGGCGGCTGGCTGCCCGGCACGGCGTGGAGCCGGTCGGAGAAGCGGCCGGTCGGCGCCTCCAGCTCGACGGGCCCGCCGCGCGCCAGCGCCGTGCGGGCCCGTGCGAGGTAGTCGGGCGTGGCGAAGTCCTCGGTTTCGCCGTGCAGATAGCGCTCGGGCTGGCCGTCGTCGAGCCGCAGCAGGTGCGCCTCGACCAGCCCCGGCTGGTCGGCGCTGCAGCGCAACGCGGTCGCGCTCAGCGGCAGGAGGTCCAGGTCGCTGCGGCGCTGGGTCGGACTCAGCTGGACCCAGGCGCCGATCAGCTGACGGGCGCAGGCGTCGCCGGCCACGGTGTCGCGCGGGCGGTCAGCCGCCGTGGGCAGCGCCACGGCCTGGGCAGCGCGGTTCGGGTCCAGCCGCGCCGGCAGCAGCTCCCAGATCAGCGCCAGCAGCAGCGTCACGGTGCCGACGGCGGCGGCCACCACCAGGCGCCGCAGCCAGCGGATGCGCTGGCGCGGTGCGGCGGGCAATGTGCCGCTGGTGGCCATCAGCCGCCGCCCAGCCGGGAACAGGCATCGCGGCGCCAGCCACTCACCGGGCGCTGCGCATCGACCTCGCGCCACTTGGCGTGGTGCGGCGCTTGCCCAAGCGCAGGCAATTCGCGCTCGATCAGCCGCCCCAGGCGCTGCAGTTGCCGGCAGCGGCGCTGCTGGTACGCCGTGCGCTGCGGCGAGAAGTCGAAGGCCATCAGCAGCGCGCGCACTGCCAGCGTGGACACGGGCTGTGCCACCCAGGGGTAGTCGCCGCTGTCGATGCGGGCCGTTTCGTAGCCCACGGTGCCGGCGGGCAGCTCCAGCGACAGCAGGTGAACGCTGTCCAGCGGGCGGGCCGGGTGGTCGCGCAGGGCGTCGAGACTGACCAGATTCGGCGTGGGCTTGCCGGCCACGATCACCATCGCATCGGCGCGGCCCGTGAGCACGCTGCACAGCGCGGCAGCCGCCGTCTGCTGGCTGTCCAGGCTGGCGGGCACCACACCGGCAGCGCGCAGCAAGTTTTCGGCCGTGTGCAGACTGCCCTGCGAGCTGGCCGCAGTGACCACGCGGCGGCCCGCCAGATCGCCCAGCGTCTGCACGCCAGTGCGGGCCAGCACATGCACTTCCTCGGCATACAGCGGCAGCACCAGCCGCAGCAGCATGGCGGCCTTGCGGTTCGCGGGATCGTCCGAGCGCGCCAGCCACGCCAGGATGTCCGACTGCGCGAAGCCCAGCGCAGCGTTTTCGTTCGGATCAGCGAGCTTGCGCAGATTGTCCAGGCTGCCCAAGGTCTCGCGGTTGAACAGCGGCACACCTTGCTGGCGCGCCACCGCGACGAGGTCGTCGGCCACCGCGTGGTAAGTGCCCGTGGCACTGCCGCTGACCAGCCCGATCGGATCGACCCGCGCCGGCGCGCTGGCCGCCTCGGCGATCGACACCAGACGGGACGCCGCCGTCAGCTCGCCCATGCGGCGGGACAGCGCGTCCACACAGGCCGCGGGCGTCAGACTGCTCCCCCGAGGGGTGCCCACGCTGGCCGTGGAAATGGCGTCGTTGCCGGGATCCTGCCGCACCATCGGCAACAGCGCCCCCCCGCAGGCGAGAACGCCGGCTATCACCACCGAGCCGCGCAACCAGCGGTCGGTGCTCAACCCTGCCGTCAGCCAGGGCAGCAGCAGCCCGATCAGCAGCACCCCCAGGCCCACGATCAGCAGCGGCCCATTGACCGCGGCCCACCCCGTCACAGATCCCACCACACCAGCCTCCCAGCACCGCGCGAATTCGTGAACTTCTCGACATTCTAGAAGGATGGTCCTGCTGGAAACGGCAGCACCTCCGGTGATGTCTGTGAGGTCGGTGATGTCGGTGACGCCAGCGATGCAGGGGTGCCCCCATATGGAAGGCAGCCGCACCCACGGGCATCCTGCATGCACCGACGCGAACCCCGCGTCCCGCACCAGGAGCCGACGATGCACACCGCCGCACCCCATGACCTCCGGCACCAGTTGCGCGCCACCCAGCTCGCCCGCCCGCTGACCTGGGCGCTCGGCCTGGGCAGTGCGCTGGTCGTGGCCCCCGTGGTCTTCACCATCGTCCAGGGCATGGTCGGGCTGATGGTGGCCGGCGCGCTCGGCATGGCCGGCGTGCAGCTCGCGCCAGTCCTCGCGCTCAAGCTGGCCAACCTGCGCCTGCGGCTGATGCAGGGCGAGGCGCGCGGCAGCCCCTTGCCCACGCTGGAAAACCTGCTGCTGGACCGCCGCGCTGCGCTCACCGAGGCCAGCGTCCAGCTCCAGAACGCGATCGCCCAGATCGATGCCTTTGTCGACCAGGCTGGCGAGTTCGCGCGCCGCAACCCGGACGCCGCACCGCGCTGGCTGGAACGCGCCGGCCGCGCCACCCAGCTGCGCGAGCAGAAGAAGCGCGCGCTGCGCACAGCGGCGGAGTCGGTCGCCGCCTTCGAGCAGGAGGTGGACCGTGCCCGCACCGAGTGGGCGCTGGTCGAGGCAGAACGTGCGCTGAGCAGCTCACTCGGCGCTACCCGCGGCGACCCGATGGAGCAGTTGCTGGAGCGCACCGCACTCGACAGCGTGCGACTGGAGATGAACCGGGCTTTCGCCAGCCTCGAAACCGAACTGGTCCTGGACCTGCAGACCCTGCCCAAGGACGGCAAGGAAGGAGCCCCCCGACCATGAACTACCGCCTCCTCACGTCGCTGCTGCTGATGGCCGTGCTGGTGGGGCTCTACCTGTGGTGGAGCCCACCCGAAGAACCGGCCACAGCGCCCGCCCCCGCGGCCAGCCAGGGCAGCGGGCCAGAGCCAGGGCCACTCGGCAAGCTCAAGATCTTCTGATCCCCTCGACCGGAGCACCCCATGACCGCCTGCACCACCCTCCGCATCTGGACCACGGCCACAGCCATGGCGCTGACCACCCCGCTGACCATGGCCCAAAGCACGCTGCCTGTGTCCACCGGCTTGCCGCAAGGCACCTATGCCTCGATGTTCAAGGACCTGTCCGAGGTCTGCGGTGCCACCGCCGGCCTGGCGCTGGTCGAGAAACCCGCGTCCGGCTCGAACGAGTCGATCGACCGGCTGCTGCACAACGAGGTCGCGGCGGCGTTCGTGCAGACCGACGTGCTGCACGCGCGGCGCACCACCGAGGATCTCGGCCGCATCCGCGCCCTGGTCGCCCTGCACCCGGAGCCGGTTCACCTGCTGGCGCTGGCCGCGCCGCTGGTCGAGGGCGGCGTGCTGGGCATCGGCGGACGCAATGTGGTGTTCAACACACTCGGCGACCTCGGCAAGCGCCGGGTGGGTGCCTGGGGCGGCGGGACGGTGACCGCGCGGCTGGTGCAGCTCCAGGCCGAGATCGACTACAGCGTCACCGAGTTCAACGGCCCCGAGGACGCGATGCAGGCACTGCGCAGCCGCCGCATCGATGCGGTGCTGGCGGTCGGCGGCGCGCCGCTGGCGTGGATGGCGGGGCTGGACCGCAGCGTGAAGCTCCTTTCGGTGCCGGAGCCCTGGGCATCGCGGCTGCGCCATGTCTACCGTCCGGCCAAGCTCAGCTACAGCCAACTGGGTGCGCAGGGGGTCGCGACGGTCGCCACCGAAGCCGTGCTGGCGGTGCGGGAGGTGCGTTCCGCGGCAGCGGCCGCCCCGCTGCTGAAGCTGCGCGCCTGCCTGCAGCAGCAGCTCGACGCGCTGCGTGACACCGTCGGCCACCACAGCGCCTGGGCACAGGTGGAGGCAGGTGCCGCGCCGCACTGGCCAGTGTTCGAGCGCAGCGCTGCCCGCGCGACCGCCCAGCGCTGAACCCACCGTGGGGTCATGGAGCGGAGGTGACAATCCGCCCTTGACCGTGCCGCGGAGCCTTGCACTTTGAGC
>JBEANV010000341.1:0-2939 GCA_041165285.1 Pseudomonadota bacterium
GCCCCTGGCCTTCGTAGCTGCCATATTCTTGGTCTGGCAGAAATTCTTGCAACGCACGGTGGCTCTGCACGCTGGTGCCGGGCAGGCGCTGCACGCCTTCGGTGCCGGCCAGCATGCGTCCCTGGTAGTCCAGCAAGGCCGCGTTCAGCGACCGTTCGCCGAGAATCTGCTGAAAGTGGTTGGCGAGATAGTCCGGATTCAGCGCGGCCACTGCCAGAAAGGGCTGGCCATCGGGCGTGGTGCCGCGGTGGATCAGCGTCATCAGCCCGACACCGGGCAGGGCACGCGGCGTGCCAGCCGGGCGCGTCGGTGCATCCAGACGTGCGGCATCGACCAGATCCCGGCCCGGCAGCCACGGGCCGAGCCAGGCTTCGCTGGCGTTGACGGGCTGGCCGAGCAGATGCACATCGAACATCGTGCCCACGGCGGCAGAGGTCGAGCTGACCAGCACCTTGCCATTGGCATCGAGCACCGAGAGACTGCGCAGGTACGGCAGCCCCCGAGCGGCTTCTACAAGCCGCTCGGACAGATCCCCATTGACCAGCTCGCGGCCATGCATGCGCTGGGCGATGGTGGCCAGCGTCAGCGAGGCAGCGTCCAGCGTCCTTGTGGTTTCGTCTTCCAGCAGGCGCGCCAGCAGCTGGGTGCGTTTGGTCTCCTGGGCGAGCGTGTCCTGGCGCTGGTAAACCGCGAAAGCGCCCGACAGCAGTGCCAGCAGCAGCATCAGCGCCGACCCGGCCCAGACCAGGTGGGCACTGCTCAGCCAGGTCAGACGGGTGGAAACGTCTCTCGGGGTCATGGCGGCAAGGTCAGCGCGCGGTCGGCCGGATCACGGTTTCGGACAGGCGGTGCCTGCGGGCTGCACTTTCCAGGCGGCCGTCCTGGCGCATGTCGGTGACAAATCGATTGACCCGGGCCAGCCATTCGTCATCGCCGGGGCGGATGGCATAGGCATAGGGGAGGACATGAAACGGTTGTGGGGGGCTGATGAGCCGCGCCCATTCTGCGTTGTCCAGCAGGCGCCGGCTGTAGGGATAGTCCGTCATGAAGACATCGACCCGGCCGGCTTCGAGTTCCTGTTCGCGTGTGGCTGGCGGGCGAATCACCACCATGTTGGCCTGCCGCAAGGCGTCGCGCATGACGGGTTCCATGAAGGTACCGGCTTGGACCGCGACCTGCACTCCCGGTTGATCGATGTCCTCCCAGCGCCGCACGACCCGGCTGCTTCGGCTGGTCACAGCGTAAATGTCGCTCTGCAGATAGGGCTGGCTGAAGCGCAGGAATTTCTCGCGCTGCGGTAGCACACCGACGGCAAACATCGCGATGTCGCAGCGGTCCTTCAGCAGGTCGTCGACCAGCGTGGCAAAGGAGGAGTCGACGTGGTGCAGCCGCGCGCCCAGCTCGCGTGCGAATTCGGCCGACATGTCGATGTCGAGGCCCGTGAACTGGCGGGTCTTGGGGTTGCGGTAGCTGATGCCGTAGTAGTCCGGCCAGACGCAGACCCGCAGCTCGCTGCTGCGGGTGACCCGGTCGAGTACCTCGCCGGCTGTGGCCGCTGCCGGTACCAGACTGGCCAGCAGCACACGTAACACCACCTGGATATACCATTTCATCTTGACTCTGCCTTGCGTGACGACCGCGTTATTTGCATCTGGGATGCCCTGTCCGCAAAGAGACGAATTTTGACATCGGGGAGTGTGATGCCGCCTTCGGTCAAACCACGGGGCTCCTGAGGAATGGTGGTTGATTCGTGCTGGTCGCCGTGAGGGAATGCGCACAAGCGCTGCAGATCGTCCCCCGCGAATGCCCTGGCTCAGCGGGTGAGCCCGAGGCGTCGATGCAACACTGCGCTGCTGGTGGTGTACAGCAGCGGCCCGCGGTCTTGCGGGCGCAGGCGGTCGTGCGCGGCATGGGCGGCGAGCGTTGCCTCATGAAAGCCGCAGAGGATCAGCTTCTTCTTGCCGGGATAGGTGTTGATGTCACCCACGGCGTACACCCCCGGCATCGCCGTCTCGAATGTGGCGACATCGACCGGCAGCAGCTTGCGCTCCATCGCGAGCCCCCAGTCCGCGAGGGGGCCAAGCCGCGGGCTCAGTCCCTGGCAGACGATCAGGACATCCAGCAGATGCCGTGTTTCGAGGCCTTGCGCGTCCAGAATGGTCACGGCACCCAGCCGATCTCCCTGCGTGTGCGCGGCGGTGATCTGGCCGATGCAGACCCGCAGGCGCCCGTCGGCCCGCAGCGCTGCGACACGCGCCAGCAGATCGGCCTCGGCCGCGAACTGGTCGCGCCGGTGCAACAGCGTCACCTCGGTCGTTCGGGGGTGTTCAGCGAGTGCGGCGGCGCGTTGCAGCGCGGCGTCATCGCCGCCGACCACGAGGACACGCTGGCCAGCGAACGGCGTCAGATCGTCCGGGTGGTGAAAGACTTGCCGCTGCTCATGCGCCTCCAGTCCTGAGACCTTGATGCGCCGGGGAGTGAATGCGCCCACGCCGGCCGCGATGAAAACGCTGTGCGCCAGAAACTGCGGTCCGGTGCTGGTGCCGACCTCGAACTGCCCATCGTCCAGCGGGCGCAGCGTTTGCACCTCGTGGCCGAAATGCAGACCGGGTTGAAAGGGCGCGACTTGCAGCAGCAGCCGTTCGGTCAGCTCCCGGCCGGTACACACGGGCGCGCCGGGGATGTCGTAGATCGGCTTGTCGGCGTAGAGCGCGACACACTGGCCGCCGGCCTGTGGCAGCACGTCCACCACCTGCACCGACAGCCCCAGCAGTCCGAGCTGGAACGCCTGGAACAGCCCGACCGGACCCGCACCGACCACCAGCGCATCGGTCTCGATCGGTGCAGCCGGTGCGGTGGTCACGTCAGCCGATCCCGTTCATCGTTGCAGGAACTGGATCTTGTCCTTGACGTCTTTCCAGTCATCGGCGTCCGGCAGC
>JBEANV010000342.1:0-2566 GCA_041165285.1 Pseudomonadota bacterium
CGGCTTCACACCGGCGCAGGCGCTGCGCGCAGCCACCTCGGTGAGCGCTGGTCTGATGCCACGTGGCCGCCCCGGCACACCCGCGGCGGCGAAGGTCGGCGCGATCGAGGTCGGCCGGCGCGCCGACTTTCTGTTCGTCGCCGGCGACCCGCTCGCCGATGTGAACGTGCTGCTGGACGCTGACGCGATCGCCGCGGTGCACCTCGGCGGGCGGCGCATGAGCGTGGAGCGTCGGCCCTATGACCGCAACAAGGTCACCGATCTGAGCAGCCTGAAGTGGACCGAACTGCACACCCGCGAGCGCGTTGCTGCATCCAGGAAGAAGGGCATCACCGCATGAAATCCCTGAACCTCGACACGGCGCTCGCGATCGCGCAGACGACCCTCGCCGAAGGCCGTGCGCAAGGTTTCGCGCCGCTGACGGCTGCTGTGCTCGATGCCGGCGGCCACGTGGTCGCGCTGCTGCGCGCCGATGGCGCCAGCCTGCTGCGCCCCGAGATCGCCACCGGCAAGGCCTGGGGCGCACTCGGCATGGGCTTCGGCGGGCGAGAACTGGCTCAACGTGCCGCCAAGATGCCAGCGTTCTTCAATGCGCTGTCCGACCTCTCCGGCGGGCGCATGGTGCCGGTACCAGGCGGTGTGCTGATCCGCGATGCAGTCGGGGCCCTGCTCGGCGCTGTCGGCGTGACCGGCGACACCTCCGACAACGACGAGCTCTGCGCCGTCGCCGCAGTGCGCGCCGCAGGCCTCGTCGCCGACACCGGAGGCTGATGTGAAGCTCGCGCTGGCGCGCCTGTCGGTCGCGGGCTGCCCGCCCTTCCCCGCGCTGGTGAACGGCGATCGCGCGCTGCCGCTCGCGGCCGTACGGGGACTGCGCGGTGGCGCCTCGATCGACGCCCTGCTGGCAAATTGGTCGCACGACGAACCCTTGCTGGCCGATGTCGATGTTGCTGCCGGCGCGCCCTTGGCGTCATTCCGCGTCCACGCGCCGGTCACGCCGACAACGGTCTACTGCACGATCGGCAACTACCGAGCCCAGGTCGTTGAGGCCGCGCTCGACGCCGACCCGGCAGCGAACATCGACACGCTCCATCAGGCACTCGACCGCCGGCAGCATGACGGCGATCCGTACGTCGCGCTCAAACCCGCCTGCGCAGTCGCCGATCCATTCGGCCCACTCGTGATCGATGCGGCGTTGAAGACCCTCGACTGGGAGGTCGAGATCGGCGTGGTGATCGGCAAGCCGGCGCACCGGGTCACGGCCGCGACGGCGCTGGCGCACGTCGCGGGTTACTGCACTGTCAACGACATCACGCTGCGGGAGCGGCTGTTCCGAACCGACCCGAAGGCGATGGGAACCGACTTCCTCCAGGCCAAGGGCGGCCCCGGCTGGCTGCCGGTGGGCCCCTGGCTCGTGCCGGCGCGCCAGGTGTCGGACGCTTCGGCGCTGCGACTGACGCTGAAACTGAACGGCCGCACGATGCAGGACGGCGTCGCGTCGGACATGCTGTTCGTCATCGCCGAGCAGATCGCCTACCTGTCACGCCATGTCGAACTGCGCCCCGGTGACCTGGTCTGCACCGGCTCTCCGGCCGGCTTCGGCAGCCATCACGGGCGCTACCTGCAGCCGGGCGATGTGATCGAGGCAGAAGTCGAAGGCCTGGGCTTGCAGCGTGTCGAAGTGAAGACCGCACCTTGAGGAAAGCAACGTGAGGAACAAAGCGTGAGCACCGTCCTGATCACCGACCACGCCTGGCCCGATCTCGAGATCGAACGCGCGGTCATCGAAGGCGCGGGCTTTCGCGTGGTCGCGGGCCCGACCGTGCCGGCGAGTGCCGCGACCATCGCTTCGCTGGCGCGCGAGCACCAGCCCACGTCGATCCTGACCTGCTGGGCGCAGGTCGACGCGAACGCAGTCAGCGCGAGCGATGCGCTGCGGCACGTCGGGCGCATCGGCGTCGGCCTCGACAACATCGACGTTGCCGCGTGCAGCGCGCGCGGCATCCCGGTGACGAATGTTCCCGACTACTGCATCGAGGAAGTCTCCGACCACGTGCTCGGTTTTGCGCTCGCGTGGATACGTGGCATCGTCGCCTTCGACCGCGCCGTGCGTGCCGGCCGTTGGGACCCTGCCCAGGCCAGGCTGCGCCGGCTCGCCACGCAGACGGTCGGCATCGTCGGCTACGGTCGCATCGGCCGTGCCACCGCACGCAAGTTTTTGGCGTTCGGTTGTCGCGTGCTGGTGCATTCAAGGTCGGCGCCTGAACCCGCCGTCGGCATCGACGTCGTCGACCTCGACGCCTTGCTGGCGGCGAGCGACATCGTCGTGCTGCACGTGCCGCTCAGCGCCACGACACGCCATCTGATCGATGCACGCCGCATTGCGCAGATGAAGCCCGGAAGCCTGCTCATCAACGTCAGCCGCGGCGGCCTGGTCGATACCGGCGCCGTCATCGAAGCGCTGCGCGTGGGCTGGCTCGGCGCGGCCGCGCTCGATGTGCTCGAGTCCGAACCCGAGGTCCCGCAGGCGCTGCTGGAACAGCCGGCGGCGCTGCTGACGCCGCAT
>JBEANV010000343.1:0-5116 GCA_041165285.1 Pseudomonadota bacterium
TGTTCACGGGCACATACGCCGGGCCTGGGCGCAGCACCCTCGAGCAGGACTTCGAACACAACCTCGCCCTGGTCTGCGCCCACCCCCACACACCGCGGCTGTCCGGCGTGCAGATCAAGGCGCCCATGACGCTGGGGCACGGGGGCACGCTGTCGCCCAGCATCGGCACACCGTTCACGCACATCCTGAAACCGGCGGGCACCAGCAGCTTCGAAGCCCTGCCTCTGGTCGAGTGGATCGGTCTGGCACTGGCAAAAAACGCCGGATTCGACGTGCCGGCGAACGCCTTGGTCCCGATGCCTGATGGGCTGCCACCGGCACTCCTGGTGGAGCGATTCGACATCCGCGCCGGTGCGGACGACCGCCGCCTCCTGGTCATGGAAGACCTGTGCGCACTGCTCGACTTGTCGCCCAGGGCCAAGTACGACGGCAGCATCGAACGGGTGGCGCGGGCCTTGCGCGCACTGTCCACATCACCGGAGGCTGATCTGCTCAAGCTGGTGCAGCGCGCGTTGTTTGCGTGGCTGATTGCCGACGGTGACATGCACCTCAAGAACATGGCCGTGCTGAAGGTGGCCGAGCCTGGCGAGCGGGTGTTCCGCAGCGTGCGGCTGGCACCGGTCTACGACACGCTGACGACGCGCGCCTTTCCTCGTCTTGCGCACGACCGCATGGCCCTCCTGCTCAACGGCAAAAACGAGCGGCTCAAACGGGCCGATTTTCTGGCGGCGGCCTCCACGATCGGACTGCGCGCAGCGGATACCCATGAAGCCATGGAGGACGTGTTGACCCGTCTGCGGGCAGCCGTCGAGTCGATCACGCTGCCCCAGATCCCGGGCGCCGGTCCGTCAGGTGAAGCGGCGGTGGCGCGAACGCTGGAGATCTGCCGCGGCCGGCTGGTGTCATTCGATTGACTTTGCCGAGGTGGACTGCAGCAGCGCCTTCGCCGCCTCGATCCGCAACCCCATCTCCACCCGCCCGTCGTTCATGACGTGCAGCAGGAACCGCCGCGGATCTGTGAATTCCTCTGTGCCCGCGGCGACGGGTGTCGGCGCCTGCACCGGCAACGCCGCCCGGTACTCCGCCGCGCTGATGCTCGCCAGCCGCGACAGCAGCTCCGCCTGACCCTCCGTGCCGGGCCGGATGTCGAGCCACGGCGTCTCGGCGAACACCGGCGCGAGGTCGGGCGCGATGTAGGCCGACCAGACATCGCCCTCCGGACTGTCGGTTTGCAGCGCGGGCATGACCGGCGCCTGCTGCACGCCATCGGCCGACGGCAGCAGCTCGACGCGGTGTGGCGGCACCTCGGCCAGAAAGCGGGTGCGCAGGTGCTCCAGCAGCGCGTGGGCCTCGGCTGGCGGCACCGGCTCGGCCAGCGAGAACCAGAGCTGGCAGGCGTCCGTGCCCGACACCGCGATGCCAGGCATGGGCCAGCCGAGGTCGGTCTGCACGCCCTGCCACACCCGCCCGAGCACCGCCCAGTCCGCCGGCCGCGCCAGCGACAGCACCAGCGCACGCACCCGGCCGTCGTCCTCGGCCCGGTAGAGCCGGTCGCGCTCGGCCTGCAGGCGCGGACTCGTCACCACGTCGGCTGTCACGCCCATCACGGCACCTCCGCGCCCTCGCCAGCGCTCCAGATGGCGTGCCAGGTCTCGGCGTCGAGCGTCAGGTCACACGCCGCCAGCGCCTCATCCAGCGCCTCGATGCGCTGGCTGCCGACGAGCGGGCGCGGCCGGCTCGGGTGGCGCAGCAGCCATGCATAGGCGACCGTGGCCGGCGTGACGCCATGGCGGCGGGCGATGTCATCGAGCGACGCCCGCACACGCAGCGCATCCGGCGCCGTGCCGGTGAACAAGCGCCCGCCCGCCAGCGGCGACCAGACCATCGGCCGCAGGTCCAGTGCCAGCATCTGGTCGAGCGTGCCGTCGTGCAGCGGCGTGCGGTGCAGCGGGTGCAGCTCGATCTGGTTCGTCGCCAGCGGCACGGCGGCGTTCAGCAGGGCGAACTGCGACGGCGTGAAGTTCGACGCCCCGAAGGCCCGCACCTTGCCCGCCGCCTGCAGCCGCGTGACCGCCTCGGCGATCTCGGCCGGGTGCATCAGCGGATCCGGCCGGTGGATCAGCAGCAGGTCGAGCCGGTCGGTCTTCAGCGTGCGCAGGCTGTTGTCCACGCTGGCGATCAGGTGCGCGGCCGAGGTGTCGTAGGACTTGAGCCGGTGCTCCGGCCGACTCGGATGCACCAGCTTGATGCCGCACTTGCTGACGAGCTGCATCCGCTCGCGCAGGTGCGGCGCCAGTGCCAGCGCCTCGCCGAACAGTGCCTCGACCGCGTAGCCGCCGTAGATGTCGGCGTGGTCGAAGGTGGTCACGCCGCGATCCAGGCACTGCTCGATCCAGCGCAACCGCTCGCTCGGGGTCCAGCCCCAGTCGGCCATGCGCCAGCAGCCGGCGATGACCGGGGACAGGGTGGGTGGCGCGGTGGTCATGCGGAAATCTCTTTCAACTGGTCAACTTGACGGCACGCCCGACGAACAGGATCGGCCCGGTCGGGCGCCCGATCGGCGAGCCACCTTCCGGCTCCAGCGTGATCTCGAACAACTGCTCGGGGCGCAAGGCGGGCAGGCGCGTGGTCGGCAGCTCGACGGTCGAACCCGCCTGCACCAGCCCGAGCGAGCTGGGACCGGCCGCGCCCGGCGCCTTGGTCCAGAACTGCAGCGCCCGCCCCGCCGGCACCGGCCCGGACGGCGCCACCGGCACCAGCCGCAAGCGCCCCTGCCCCGCCGCATCGACGCGCACCTCGACCACCCAGCCATTGCCGCCGCCCTGCGGCCCCTGCAGCACGGCCACGTACCGCTGATCCTGCGCCGCATCCGGCGCCCCGCGCAGCACCAGCGCACTGCCCAGCGCCACGCACGCCGCCATCGCCAGCCCGCTGACGCCCTGCCACAGCCCCAGCCGCTGCCACCACGGCAACGGCAACGGCGGTGTCTCGACACGGGCGCGTGTCCCCGCCCAGCTCAGCCGGGCATCAATGCGCGACCACAGCGAGGGCGACGGCTCAGTCGGCGGTGCGTGGCGGGTCAGGCTCAGCAGCCGGTCCTGCCACATCGCCACCTCGGCGCGCAGCCCGGCATCGTTGGCCATCGCCGCCTCGAACACCTGTCGGGCGGGGTCGTCCAGCGTGCCGAGCACGAACTCGCCGGCCGCGACGCTGCGCTCCTCGGCGGTGTCGAGCTTCATGACAGGCACTCCTTCAACGCCAGCAGGCTGCGGCGAATCCACGACTTGACGGTGCCCAGCGGCGTGTTCAGCCGCTCGGCGATCTGTTCATGGGTGTAGCCATCGACGAAGGCATGCACCACGCAGGCCCGCCGCGCCTCGTCCAGCCGCTGCAGGCAACGCTCCAGGCTGTCGGGGTCGAGTCCCCGGTCGTCGTCCTCGTCGGACTGTGCTTGCTGGAGATCGGACACGCCGGTGAGCGTTTCCGGGTCGAGCAGCACCGGCTCCGACGCACTGCCGCGCACGGCCCGCAGCGCCTGGTGACGCACCACGGTGTAGATCCAGCCCCGCCCAGACCCGAGCGCCGGGTCAAACGTCTCTGCGCGCTGCCAGATCTGCAGGAAGGCGTCCTGCAGCACGTCCTCCGCCAGCGCCGCATCGCGCACGATGCGCCGCACCACGCCCAGCAGCCAGCGGGCCTCGTGTTCGTAAAGCATCCGCAGGGCGAATCGCTCGCCCCGTGCGCAGGCGAGCAGGGCGGCGTCGTGGTCGAAGGTGGGCAGGGGCGTGGGCATCAGGCGGCAGGTGGCCGCCCGATTCTAGGTCTGTCGATCCAGGGTTCGCCTCAAACCGGCTTCCAGAAGATGTAGTCGGCCTGGTACTGGACGATTTCGCGCTTGCCCGTGCTACCCGCAGCGCAGGGCATGGCCGGCGCGACACCGCCGCGGGTCGCCACGCGCTGGATGTAGCTCACGCCCGTCAGTGCGCCGCTGCCCATCGCCGGGTTGGCCTTGACGAGCTGCAGCGGGATGCTGCCTGCCATCGCCGGGGCGACCGCGACTTGCGTGCCGGTGAGGGCAGAGCCGTCGTTGGCCGCCCAGGTCGCGGGCGGGCCGAAGTAGCGGCCGAGGGTCTCGCCGGCACGGCTCTTCAGCGCCGCCATCGGGCCGACGAACACCCACTCGAACACGTCCGTCGTGCCGGCCTTGGCGCGGCACTCGTAGGTGATCTCGCCGACCCCGACGGTTTCCCAAGCGACGCGGTGGCCCGCCGGCACCTTGACCGGGTCGGGCAGCATGTCCTGGCTGTAGGGGGCGGCCTTGGCCATCATCGGCATGGACGGCATCGAGGGCATGCCTGAGCAGGCGGCCAGCACGGTGGTCAGGGCGAGGGAGGAAGCAACGAGGGTGAAGCGGGACATGGCGGACTCCTGGGAAGGATGGGTGAGAGAGCTTGCAGGTGAAGGCTTTCGGGCCTTGCACTCCTCACTAGTCCGCCGGGCGCTGCGCAGATGCAGCCCCAGAAAAAAATAATTTCAGCTCAACTGGAGAACAGGAAGTTCAGCACGTCACCGTCTTTCACGACGTACTCCTTGCCTTCCGCCCGCATCTTCCCGGCGTCCTTCGCGCCCTGCTCGCCCTTGAAGGCGATGAAGTCCTCGAACGCGATCGTCTGGGCGCGGATGAAGCCCTTCTCGAAGTCGGTGTGGATCACGCCCGCCGCCTGCGGCGCGGTGTCGCCGACGTGGATGGTCCAGGCGCGCACTTCCTTCACGCCGGCGGTGAAGTAGGTCTGCAGCCCCAGCAGCTTGAACGCCGAGCGGATCAGCCGGTTCAGCCCCGGCTCGTCCTGCCCCATCTCGGCCAGGAACATCGCCCGGTCCTCGTCCTCCATCTCCGACAGCTCGGCCTCGGTCTTCGCGCAGATCGCCACGACCGGCGCGTTCTGCTTAGCGGCGAACTCGCGCAGGCGGTCGAGGAAGGGGTTGTTCTCGAACCCGCTCTCGTCCACGTTGCCCACGAACATCGCCGGCTTGGCGGTGATCAGGCACAGCGGCTTGAGGATGACCAGCTCCTCCTTGCTGAACTCGACCGAGCGCACCGGCAGGGCCTGGTCCA
>JBEANV010000344.1:0-6587 GCA_041165285.1 Pseudomonadota bacterium
CGCGCCGCCGAGGCCTTCGGTGTGCCCTTCGCGCTGTCCACGATGAGCATCTGCTCGATCGAGGACGTGGCCGCAGCGACCACGAAACCCTTCTGGTTCCAGCTCTACCTGCTGCGCGACCGCGGCTTCTCGGCCAGCTTGATCGGGCGGGCCAAGGCCGCGCGCTGCTCGGCGCTGATCCTCACGCTGGACGCGCCGGTGCTGGGCCGCCGCTACAAGGACGTGCGCAACGGCCTGAGCACGGCGCCCCAGTGGTACCGGCCGCGGGTGCTGATGGACTTCATGCGCCATCCGCGCTGGTGCATGGACATGCTGAAGACGAAGCGGCGTGTCTTCGGCAACATCGTCGGCCACGCGCCGGGAGCGGACGACATCGCGAAGATGTCCGACTGGAAGCACCTTGAAGTCGACTCCAGCCTGACCTGGGACGACATCGAGTGGGTGCGCCGGCAGTGGGGCGGGCCGCTCATCCTCAAGGGGCTGATGGACCCGGCCGACGCCCGCCGCGCGGCGCAGATGGGCGTGGAGGCGATCGTCGTCTCCAATCACGGTGGCCGGCAGCTGGACGGCACACCCACCACGATCGAGGCCCTGCCGCGCATGGTCGACGCGGTGCGCGCCGTGCCGGGTGCATCGACCGAGGTCTGGATGGACAGCGGCATCCGCAGCGGCCAGGACGTGCTCAAGGCGTTGGCGCTGGGCGCGCACGCCACGCTGATCGGCCGCGCCTACCTCTACGGCCTCGCCGCACAGGGGCAAGCCGGCGTGACACGCTGTCTGGAGATCCTGTCGGAAGATCTGGAGCTGTCGATGGCGATGTGCGGCCATGTGCGCGTGGCCACGCTTGACCGCAGCGTGCTGGTGCCCGAGACCTGTCCGGCCTGAGAGACGGCTGGACGCGGCCCCGCGCCGCCAACAGCGCAGCGAAACCCGGTTTTCTCCACCGCTGACACGGGCGGCTTCAAGGCCAGACTTGCAGACATCCTGCCGCGAGTCCGCCCGCCATGTCTGCCCTGAGCCGTCCTGTTGTCACTGCCTGCCCTGCGCCCTCCGCTGCCGAGGTGGCGCTGACGCTGCCCGCTGCGGGACGCACGGCGCTGGCGCTGCAGGCGGCGCTGCTGCACTGTGCGACCTTCGACGAGGCGGGCCGCGTCGCCGTGCGCGAACTGGCGCAGCGCCTCGGCTTCGACCGCGTGTCGATGGCGCTGGTGCGCGAGGGCACGCTGCAGCTGGTCGCCGTCTCCGATGGGTCGGATCCGCAGGCCGCTACCCCGACGCAGACCCTGCTGCTGGCGGCACTGGGCGAGACGATCGACCAGCGGGGCGGTGTCTTCTGGCCCGAGCCGCGTGGCCACGCCGGTGTGCCGCGCATCACGCGGGCACACCGGGCGCTGGTGCCATCGCGTGGCGATTCGGTGGCGGGTGTCCCGCTGGTGCGGCACGAAACCGTGCTGGGCGCGCTGTGCTGCGAGCGACAAGGTGGCGTGCCGGTGGACGCGCACGAATTGGCGACGCTGGAACAGCTCGCCTGTTTCATCGCGCCGGTGCTGGCACTGCTCCGGGACCGTGAGCGGCCGTGGCACCAGCGCCTGCACGGCGCCGCGACTGCCCGCGCGGCGCCATGGCGGCGTGTGCTGCTGGCCGCGGTCGTCGCACTGGCGGTCGCGGCGCTGGCGTGGCCGACCGATGTGCATCTGGGTGGACAGGCGCGGCTCGAAGGCGCCGTGCAGCGGGTGCTCTCGGTGCCGGCGGACGGTTTCGTGCAGCAGGTGCACGCCCGGCCCGGCGACAGCGTGCGCGCCGGACAGGTGCTGGTGGAGCTGGCGGACCAGGACCTGCAGCTCGAACGCCAGCGCTGGCAGAGCCAGCTCGCTCAGCACCAGGATGCCTGGGCCACCGCCAATGCCCGTGCCGACCGCGCCCAGCTCGTGCAGAACCAGAGCCGCGCCGACGAGGCGCAGGCGCAACTGGACCTCGTCGAGGCGCGCTTGCAGCGCGGCCGGCTGATGGCGCCGTTCGACGGCCTGGTCGTCCAGGGCGATCTCAGCCAGCAGCTCGGTGCGCCAGTGCGCCAGGGCGATGCGCTGATGACGCTGGCGCCGAGCGACCGCTTCCGCGTCATCGTCGAGGTGGACGAGCGCGACATTGCCCAGGTCACCCTCGGCCAGACCGGCACGGTGGCGTTGACCGCGCTGCCGTGGCAGGCGCTGCCGCTGCGGGTGACGCGCATCAGCCCGGTGGCGCGGGCCGTGGAGGGCCGCAACGTGTTCGAGGTCGAGGCGGCGCTGCTGGAGCGTCCGGCCGACCTGCGCCCCGGTCTGCAGGGCCACGCCCGCATCGACGCCGGCCGCGCCACGAACGGCTGGCGCTGGACACGCCGGCTGGTCGAATCGGCCCGGCTGGCGCTGTGGGCGTGGTGGGGCTGATGGACAGGACGGATTCGATGGACGCACCGCTGCTCAGTGCCCAGTGGTTCCGCGTGGCCGGCTTGCGGCCGCTGCTGGACGGGCAGGCCACCGTGCAGCGCATGGCCGTGCGCGGCGCCGTCTGGCAGGTGCTGACCCGCCCGGACGGCAGCCGCAGCGTGCGCCTGAACGCCGCTGCCTGGATCACCATCGGCCGCTGCGATGGCCGCCACACGCTGCACCGCCTGTGGGAGATGACGCTGACCGAGCTGCGCGACGACGCGCCGACGCAGGACGAGCTGCTGGGTTTGCTGGCGCGGCTGCACCAGACCGGTCTGATGAGCTTCGACCGCCAGCCCGATTTCGGCGCTGCGTCACCCACGTCAGCGGCAGACCGCGCCGACACCGGCACGCCGCGCCAGTCGCTGCTGGCCTGGCGCTTCCCGCTGGGTTGTCCGGATGCGTGGCTGGGCCGGCTGGCCGGACACCTGCGCTGGCTGTTCACGCCTGCTGCGCTGCTGCTGTGGCTCCTGGGCATGGCGGCGGCGCTGCTGACTGCGTGGCCACACGCGGCCGAGCTGTCCGCGCAACTGCGGGCCGGGCTGGGCACGCCACGCTGGCTCGCCTGGGCCTGGCTGGCCTACCCGGCGATGAAGGTGCTGCACGAGGTGGCACACGGGCTGGCGATCCGGCACTGGGGCGCGCAGGTGCCGCAGTGGGGCGTGACGCTGTTGATGGGGACGCCGGTCCCGTATGTGGATGCGGGCGCCGCCGTGGCGCTGCCGAGTCGCTGGCAGCGTGCGGCGGTGGCCGCGGCGGGCATCGTCGTCGAGCTGACGCTGGTGGCGCTGGGGCTGGTGATCGCGCTGCTGGTGCAGCCCGGGGCCTTGCGCGATCTGGCGCTGGTGGTGGTGGCGATCGGCGGGCTGTCGTCGCTGCTGGTGAACGCCAACCCGCTGATGCGTTTCGACGGCTACCACCTGCTGTGCGACCTCGCTGACCTGCCGAACCTCGCCCCCCGCAGCGCCGCGCACTGGCTGCACGCACTGCGCACCCGCGTGCTGCGGATGCCGGGTGAATCTGCGGTGGTGCCGCTGCCGGGGGAGGCACCGTGGCTGTGGGCGTATGCACCGGCTGCGCTGGGGATGCGCTGGAGTGTCGCGCTGGGCGTGGTGCTGTGGCTGGAGTCGGTGTCACCGGTGCTGGGGGTGCTGGCGGCGCTGGGGTTTGGCTGGACGCTGGTGGGGCAGCCGCTGCGGGCGCTCGGGCGCTGGCTGGCGGGCTGGTCGCTGGCGCCGGCCGAGCGGCGCCGTGCGGCGTGGTCGATGGCGGCGGTGGTGCTGCTGGTGGGCGTGCCGCTGGTGGCCGTGCCGATGCCGGATGCGGCGTTGGCGCAGGGTGTGCTGTGGCCGCCGGAGGATGCGCTGGTGCGCACGCAGACGGCCGGCTTCGTCGAGGACGTGCTTGTCGCCGATGGCCAGGCCGTGCCGCCCGGCCAGCCGCTGCTGCGCCTGCAGTCGCCCACGCTGCGCGCGGAGCGCGAGCGGCTCTCCGGCCACATCGAGGCGCTGCAGGCCGAGCGTTTCCAGGCGCTGCGGCTGGACAAGGCGCAGCTCGTCGCGGTGGACCACGCGCTGCAGGCGGCCGAAGCCGAGCTGGCGCAGACCGAGGCGCAGCTCGCCGGACTCACCGTGCGCGCCCGTGTCGGCGGGCGGGTGCATCTCACCGGGACCAGCGACCTGCCGGGCCGCTGGCTGGCGCGGGGGGCGCTGCTGGGGCATGTCGAGACCGGCGAGCCAGGTCTCGTCCGGGTGGTGGTGGCACAGGCCGATGCGGCCCTCGTCACCGCGCACCGCGGGCCGGTCGATGTCTGGCTGCTGGGGTCGGACGCGCCGCCCTTGCGTGGCGCGCTGGTCGGCACACCGTCCGGCGGTGGCGCGCCGCTGCCAAGCGCCGCGCTGGGCGAGCGCCACGGCGGCGGCATCCCGACCGACCCGGCCGATCCGCAAGGCCTGAAGCCGGCGCAGCCCGTGCTGCAGGCCGATGTGCGGCTGGAGCGCGCCACCGGCGAGCGCATCGGCGCCCGCGCCTGGGTGCGTTTCGAGCAGGGCCGTGCGCCGCTGGCCTGGCAGGCCGCGCGGGCCCTGCAACAGCAGTTGCTGCACCACCTGGACCCCGCCTCATGACCCATGTCCTCCTGCCCCGACCGGGTCCGCTGCTGGGCGACTACCCGATCCGCAGCGAGGCGCCGCGCTTGCCCTGGTCCGGCTGGTGGCCTCGGACCGTGGCGTCCGTGCCGGATCCGAAGCCCCGCCTCGCTGCCATCCGGGCGCAGCAGGCGCGCTGGGCGGCGCTGAGCGAGCTGGACTTCCGCACCCACCTGCGCCGCCTGCGCGGCCGGCTGGCGCGCGACGGGTTTGGCGGTGCCCACCGTGTTCGCGCGCTGGGCTGCGTGGCGGCGGTGGCGCAGCGGGTGCTCGGCCGCAATCCCTACGACACGCAGCTCGTCTGCGCCGAGGCCTTGCTCGACGACCACCTGGCCGAGATGGCCACCGGCGAGGGCAAGACGCTGGCGGCGGCACTGGCGGCGGCGGTGGCCGCGCTGGCGGGCGTGCCGGTCCATGTGATGACCGCCAACGACTACCTCGCCGCCCGCGATGCCGCGCAGCTCGGCCACCTCTACGGCGCGCTCGGCCTGCGCACCGGCGTCGTGCTTGGCGACACGGCGCCGGACGAACGCCGCACCGCCTACGCCTGTGACCTGACCTACGCGACCGCGCGCGAAATCGCCTTCGACCACCTGCGCGACCGCACCCACCTGGCGGCGCAGGGCAGCACCTTGCAACGCTGCGCCGCACGGCTGGCCGGCGACGCCGCGCCGCCGCTGCTGCTGCGCGGGCTTTGCATGGCCATCGTCGACGAGGCCGACAGCCTGATGATCGACGAGGCCACGATGCCGCTGGTGCTCGCCGAAACGCAGGACGACCCGTCCCACCGCGCCGCCTGTTTCCAGGCGCTGATGCTCGCCCGCCGCCTGTCGCCCGGCGAGGACGTCCACCTCGACGCCGAGCGCCTGGCCGTCCACTGGACCGACGCGGGAGCCGAGCGGCTGGAGTCGATGGCCGACGGCCTGGGGGGCGCCTGGCTGAACCGCCGCCACCGGCAGGATCTGGTCGGCGCCGCGCTGGTGGCGCTGCACGGACTGGTGCGCGACCGGCATTACCTGGTGCGCGAGGCCCGTGTCGAGTTGCTCGACGCCGTGACCGGCCGCGCCGCGCCGGGGCGTGTCTGGGCCCGCGGGCTGCAGACGCTGGTCGAGCTGAAGGAGGGCTGTCCCGTGACGCCCCCGACCCGCACCAGCGCACAGACCAGCTACCAGCGGTTTTTCCTCGGCTACCTGCGGCTGTCGGGCATCAGCGGCACGCTGGCCGAGTGCCAGGTCGAACTGCGCGCCGTCTACGGCCGGCGCATCGTCGCGGTGCCGCTGCGGTGCCGGTCGCAGCGGGTGCTGCACCCGCCGCGGGTGTTCGCGACGGGCCGCGCGCGCGCCGAGGCGGTGCCCGCGCGGGTGCAGGCGCTGCTGGCGCAGGAGCGCCCGGTGCTGATCGGCGTGGACACCGTCGCCGAGGCGCAGGCGCTGTCCGACCTGCTGACCTCGGCCGGCGTGGACCACCAGGTGCTCGACGCACGGCACGACGCCGACGAGGCCGCCTTCGTCGCGATGGCCGGGCAGGCGGGCACCGTCACCGTGGCGACCCGCATGGCCGGGCGCGGCACCGACATCGAACTCGGGGCGGGCGTGGCCGAGCGGGGCGGGCTGCACGTGATCTGCTGCCAGGACAACCCCTCGGCGCGGCTGGACCGGCAGTTCATCGGCCGCGCCGCACGTCAAGGCGATCCGGGCAGTGCCGAAGTGTGGCATTCGCTGGATGCCTCGATCTGGCAGAGCGCGGGCGCTTCAGTTGGCTGGCTGCACCGCCGACAACAGGACGAACAGGGCGCGCTGGCGGTGTCCGGCGTGGTCGTGCAGCACTGGCAGCGGTGGCTGCAGCGATCGGAACAGGCACAGGGCATGCGGCAGCGACGCCGGCTGCTGGAACAGGACAGGACATGGCAGACACAACTCGAATTCACGCACCTGCACGCCTGATGGGCGTGCGGGCGATCTCCGCCGTGCTGGTC
>JBEANV010000345.1:0-2695 GCA_041165285.1 Pseudomonadota bacterium
CGTGCGGCTCGCCGAAGCGCTCGCCATTCCACAACACGTGCAATCGCATCTGCACCCGGCCGTCGCGCCAGGCTTCGCCCAGTTCGTCGGGTGTCACCGCCACCGGCGCGAAGGCGGTCGATGGCTTGGCCTGCAGGAATCCGAAGCCGGTCTTCATCTCATGCGGCCCGAGGGCACGCAGGCTCCAGTCGTTGATCTGCACCACCAGCCGCACAAGGCCGAGCGCCGCGTCGGCGGACACGCCCATCGGCACCGGGCCGCAGATCACGCCGAATTCGCCTTCGAAGTCGATGCCGTCGGCCTCGCGAGGCAGCGCCACCTCGTCGTGCGGACCCAGGAAGTCGTCGCTCGCGCCCTGGTACATCACCGGCACGCTGTCGAAGTGGGGAATCGGCGGCGCGTTGAACGCCGTCTCCATCAGACGCCCGTGGTTCAGGAAGGCCGAGCCGTCGAGCCATTGCGGGCTGCGCGGCAAGGGCGCGGCGCACGCACGAGGATCGAAGTCGAACGCGCCCTCGGCCCGTCCGGCGTCGAGCGCGTCGGCGGTGCGGGCCAGGGGGCCGTTGACCGCGTCCCAACGCTGCAGCGCATCAAGCAGGTTCGGCGCGATCCGAGGCACCGCGACCGCGCGCTTCAGGTCGCGCGAGACGACCACCAGCTGGCCGTCGAGCGAGCCGTCCTTCAAGGTGGCGAATTTCATCGTGTTCTCCAGGGATCAGGCGCAGATCAGGCGCCGTCGGAGATGGTCGTGCCACCGTCGACGACGAGGTTTTGCCCGGTGATGAAAGCGCCGGCACGGCTGGCGAGCATCACGGCGACGCCGGCAATCTCGTGCGGCTCGCCGATGCGCCGCAGCGGCGTGAGGCCCAAACGCCGCTGCATGAAGTCGTCGTCGGCCAGCAGGGCTCTCGCCAACGGCGTGCGAATCAGCCCCGGCGAGATGGCGTTGACGCGCACGCCGCGAGGCCCCCATTCGACGGCCAGGTTGCGCGCGAGTTGCGCCAGCGCCGCCTTCGTCAGCCCGTACAAGCCGATCGATCGGTTGCCGCGCAGGCCGGCAATGCTCGCCATCAGGATCACGCTGCCATGGCCACGCTCGGCCATCGGCGGCACGAGCCGCGCGGCGAGTGCGTGGGCGCTGCGAAGATTGACCTGGAACACGGTCTGCCACGCGGGATCATCGATCTGATGCAGCGGCCCTGCCGGCCCCTGCATGCCGGCGTTACAGACGAGCGTGTCGATGCGCCCGAACGCGGCTTGCGCCTCGATCGCCAGGCGTTCGACCTGTGGCGGTTCGGCGAGGTCGGCGCACAGTGCGTGCGCGCGCCGCCCGAGCGCCCGGCACTCGGCTGCCACGGGCTCGCACGTTGCGCGGTCGTGATCGGCAAGCACCAGGTCGGCGCCGTGCCCGGCGTAGGCGAGCGCGATCGCCCGGCCCAGCCCGCCAGACGCGCCGGTCACGAGTGCGATCTGGCCGGTCAGATCGAAGAGTCTTTCAGCGTCCACCGGTTCGTCACGCAGGTTGCACGCGCACCGCCAGCCGGTCGAGCCCATGCAGCGTGTTGTTGAGCCGCCATTGCGGCTCACCGTCGAGCTCGATCGACGTCACGCGCCGTGCCAACACGGTCAAGACGCTCTCTGCTTCGAGCCGGGCGAGCATCTGGCCGACGCACATGTGGATGCCGTGGCCGAAGCCGACGTGCCCGGCGGTCTTGCGCTGGATGTCGAAGCGGTCCGGCTGGTCCCACTTGCGCGGGTCGCGATTGGCGGCCGCGAGGAACAGCAGCACCTTCTGGCCTTCCGGGATCCGGATGCCGGACACGTCCACGTCCTTCGTCGTCGTGCGGAAGAAGGTCTGCACCGGCGAGATGAACCGGATGACCTCCTCGAAGGCCGGTCGCGCCAGCGCCGGATCGTCGCGCAGCGCCCGCCACTGTTCGGGGTTGGAGGCAAAGCAGTAGAGCGCAGCGCCGATGCCGAAGATCGTCGTGTCCAGGCCCGCCGTGAGCACCGAGCGCACGAGCAGCGCTGCTTCGTCGTGAGTAACGTGGCCGGCGTCCGCCTCGGCGTAGATCTGCGCGCCGAAGCCGTTCGGCGCGAGGGCCTCGCGCCGGCATTGCGCAGCGATCCAGCCGATCACCTTCTGCGCGTCTGCGAACGATTCCTCGAAGAGCTTGTTGCGCGGGCCGAAGGCGTTGAACGCCATGTTGCCGTAGGGCAGCAGGTTCTCTCTCCCCTCCTGCGCGATCCCGACCGCGTCGGGAAAGACGGTCAGGGGATAGGCCTCGGCCAGGTCCTTCACGGCGTCGAAGCCGCGCCGCTCGACGAGCTGCTCGACCAGCGCCTCGGCCTTGTGCGTAAACGAGTCGCGCAGCTTCTCGATCGCGGGCCGCGACAGCACGCGCCCGAGCACGCCTCGGGTGCGGGTGTGCAGCGGCGGGTCCGCCTCGAGCACGATGCTCGGCGGCCGCCACGGCTTTTCCTTCTTGAAATCGGCCAGGCCGCCACCGCGGCTCGAACAATACGTTTGCCAGTCGTTCAGGGCCGCGTGGACCTGCTCGTGGCGGGCCATCGACACAATGCCGTGACGCGGCAGCGAAACCACCGGCCCCGCTTCGCGCAATCGCTCGTGATACGGATACGGATTCGTCAGGAACTCGGTCGAGAACGGATCGAGATCGAGCACCGGGCATTC
>JBEANV010000346.1:0-6226 GCA_041165285.1 Pseudomonadota bacterium
CGGGTGTCGTGGTGACCTGCCGCGCCATCGGCGTGCTGCAGATGGACGACGAAGCCGGCGGCGACGCCAAGCTGCTGGCCGTGCCGATCGACAAGATCCTGCCGATCTACACCCACTGGCAAAAGCCCGAGGACATCAACCAGATGCGTCTGAAGGCCATCCAGCATTTCTTCGAGCACTACAAGGATCTGGAGCCGAACAAGTGGGTCAAGATCAAGGGCTGGGAAGGCCCGGAAGCCGCCAAGGCCGAGATCGTCAGCGGCATCGCTGCCTACGCCAAGGCCAACGCCGCCTGAATGCGGTTGTCCCCCGGGACGGGAGCCTGTCAGGCTCCTTTTTTTCGCCCGTAGACTACGGGTCATGAACTGGAACCAGGAACTCCTCAACAGCGCCCTCTGGCTCGGCAAGACCTTTGCCGTCACGCTGGTGGCTTTTGTGCTCGTGATGGCCGTGCTGGCGCGCACGACGGTGTGGGGGCGCCAGTTCTGGTCGCTCAGTGGCGCCTACTTTTCGCCGAAGCGGAGCTGGCAGCCACTGCTGGGCGTGGCGCTGATGCTGCTGTTCACGCTGTTCGCCGTGCGCATGAACGTGCTGTTCTCGTTCTGGTACAACGATTTCTACAGCGCGATGCAGGCGCTCGACCAGCCCAAGTTCTGGTTCAGCCTGAACCTGTTCGGCATCCTGGCCGCGATCCACGTGGCGCGGGCGCTGGTCACGTCCTACATCCGCAGCGCCTTCACCATCCACTGGCGCCAGTGGCTCAATGACCGCACGGTTGGCGAGTGGCTGGACGGCCAGTCCTACTACCTCGGCCGCTTCGCCCAGCCGTCCGTGGACAACCCCGACCAGCGCATCCAGCAGGACGTGACCACGCTGGTGGGCACGACGCTGGCGCTGGCGCTGGGTCTTGTCGGTGCAGTGGTGTCGGTCTACGAGTTCACCGGCATCCTGTGGAACCTGTCGGCACCGATGACGGTGTTCGGCACCGAGGTGCCGCGGGCGATGGTGTTCCTGGTCTACGTCTATGTGCTGGTGGCGTCGTTCTTTGCCTTCCGCATCGGCCGGCCGCTGATCGAGCTGAACTTCCTCAACGAGAAGTTCACCGCCAACTACCGCTACCTGCTGGTGCGTGTGCGCGAATACGGCGAAAGCATTGCCCTGTACCGGGGCGAGCGGGTGGAGCAGCGCGGCCTGCTGACCAGCTTCGCGGCCGTCATCGCCAATGCCTGGGCGACGCTGTGGCGGTCCTTGAAGTTCGATGGCTACAACCTCGTGATCAGCCAGATCTCGGTGGTGTTCCCCTTCATCATCCAGGCACCCAGGCTGTTCGCCGGCACCATCAAGCTCGGCGACGTGATCCAGACCAGCCAGTCCTACGGGCAGCTGGAGGATGCGTTGTCGTTCTTCCGCACCTCGTATGACAACTTCGCTGGCTACCGTGCGGTGCTGGACCGGCTGAGTGGTTTCGAGCAGAACGTGGCGGCGTCGGCGCGGCTGTCCCTGCCGGTGGTGAAAGACAACGCCGCAGCGCTGGTGACCCGCAAACTGACGGTGAACCGGCCGGATGGGCAGGTGCTGCTGGCCGATCTGGACCTGACGCTCACGGCCGGGCAGTCGCTGCTGATCCGCGGCCCGTCCGGTTCGGGCAAGACGACGCTGCTGCGCACGCTGGCGGGGTTGTGGCCGTTCTCGACCGGCGAGTCGGAGCGCCCGACTGGTGCGGCGAGCCTGTTCCTGTCGCAGCGGCCGTACTTGCCGGTGGGCAGCCTGCGGGCGGCGCTGGCGTATCCGTCCGAGACGGTGTCCGACGACGTGGCGCGGCAGGTGCTGGCGCGGGTGCAGCTCGGCCAGCTCACCGACCAGCTTGATGTCGTGCAGGACTGGTCGCAGGTGCTCTCGCCAGGCGAGCAGCAGCGGCTGGCCTTCGGGCGGGCACTGGCGAACCGGCCGGCGATCATCTTCCTCGACGAAGCCACCTCCGCCACCGACAGCGGGCTGGAGCACGCCCTCTACAGCCTGCTGCGCACGCACCTGCCGCTGGCCATCCTCGTCAGCGTCGGCCACCGCCAGACGCTGGCTGCGTTCCATGATCAGGCGCTGACCTTCGAGGGGGATGGGCGCTGGGTGCTGGAGTCGGCGACCTGATCTGGTCCCAGGCGGGGATCGGCTCAGTCGTTGGCGACATCCAGCCGGTTCGGTTGCCGTCGCTCGATGGCGAACTTGAGCAGTGCAGCGCAGCGGTATGCCCCATGCGCGAACTTGCCATACGGCAAGGTCGCGAACAGTGCCATCACCGCCCCAAGATGCACGACGAGCAGTGCCGCCATCGCGCCTGTCTCGCGCCCGGCCAGCAGCGCCAGCCCCGTCACACTGACGAGGAACAGCAGCGCAATGAAGCCCCGGTCCATCGGCCGCTGCGCTGGATCGCCGTGCAGCGGGTCGCGCTGCAGGTTCAGCCGCAGCAGCCCCGCCGGCCCGGCCAGCAGCCCGAGTCCGCCCACCGTGCCGAGCAGCACCGGCAGGCTGGTGACGGGGTAGGGCGCGTGTTCCCCGAGTGCGTAGTGGTAGAGCGTCGCCACCGTTGTCGAGGCGAAGCACAGCAGGAAGCCGCCTGCCGTCAGGTGGTGGAAGCGGCGGCGCCAGTGGGTGGTGCGGTCGTCGGTGTCGTGGCAGCCCTGGCCGTGGCCGCCGTCGAGGTAGCGCAGGCGCACGGCGTCCCGCGTCGCCTCGGTCACCGCCGCGCCCGGCACCTTGCCCCCCGGCGTCACCCCGCGCCAGAAGCGCCCCACGCCGATCCCGAGCGCCAGCACCGCCCAGCCGAACACTGGCGCGAACAGCGTCACCATCAGCCCGTGCGGCAGCACCGCGTAAAAGTTGCCCGGCACGTCGCCCGCGAGCGGCGCATGCCACAGCCGCCCGTGCAGCGCCAGCACCAGCAGCCCGAACAGCGCCAGTCCTGCCGCGAGCGCGAGCGCCACCACCGCGCCGTTGCGCCGGTACAGCGCGCCGAACGCCGTCGGCCAAGCGTGGTCAGCGTAGGTCGTCACCCGCACCTGCGCCATCGCCCGCGGCACGTTCACCGCAAATTCGTGCGGCGGCGCGTACTGGCAGGCGTGCAGGCAGGCGCCGCAGTTGTGGCAGAGATTGGCGAGGTAGTGCGCATCCGCCGGCGTGAAATCGAGCCGCCGCGTCATCGCCGGGAACACCGCGCAGAAGCCCTCGCAGTAGCGGCAGGCGTTGCAGATGCCCATCACGCGGGCGACTTCGTCGGTCTGTGCGGTCGTCTGGTGGGCCGGGACGAACTCGCCGCGCCCGAGCGCCAGCGCGTCACGGGTCAGCGCCTCAAGCGTCTGCATGGGCAGCTCCTTGGCGTTGCCCTTGTTGCGCCAGCGCGCTGCGGGCCGCCGACGTGCCGGCGATGCGGCCGAACGCCGTGCCGATCGACATGCCCACGCCGGCCGTGTAGCCCTGGCCGAGCACGTTGCCGGCCATCATCTCGCCGGCCACGAACAGGTTGTCGCTCGCTTGGCCGCCGAAGTGAACCGCTGCCCGTGCGTCCGTCTTCAGCCCCAGGTAGGTGAAGGTCACGCCCGGGCGCAGCGTGTAGCCGTAGAAGGGCGCTGTGTCGATCGGTCGCGCCCAATGCGTCTTGGCCGGGGTGACGCCCTCGGTGCGGCAGTCGTCGAGCCGGGTGTGGTCGAAGGTGCCGGGGCGGCAGGCGTGGTTGTAGTCGTCGAGGGTCTGCATGAACGTGGCCTCGTCCACACCCAACTGGCGGGCGAGATCGGGCAGGGTGTCGGCCTTGTTGCCGGGAAAGACCGGCGGCATGAAACGCCCGATCGCCTTGCTGTCGATCACGCAGTGGGCGATCTGGCCGGGCTGGTGCGCGACGAGGCGGCCCCAGATCGCGTAACGCTTGGGCCAGAAGTCCTCGCCCTCGTCGTAGAAGCGCCGCGCCTCGCGGTTGACGACGACGCCCAGGGACACACAGTCGATGCGCGTGCAGATGCCACCGTCGTAGAGCGGGGCACGGGCGTCGATGGCGACCATGTGCGCCTGGGTGGCATCACCGATCGGGTCTGCGCCATGGGCGAGCAGCTCGCGCAGCAGCGTGCCCTGGTTGTAGCGGGTGCCGCGGATCAGGAAGTTGTCCGCCGGCCACTCGCCGCGTTCGTTCTGGCCCCAAGCGGCACGCAGCCAGTCGCGGTCCGACTCGAAGCCGCCACACGCCAGCACGCACGACCGCGCCGCGATGCGCTCCTCGCCGACGAACGCGGCGACGAAGCGGTCCCCGTCGAGTTCGATCCGATCGACCGGCGCCTCGTAGCGGATCTGCACGCCCAGCCGCTCGGCGCTGCGGTAGTACGCATTCACCAGCGCCTTGCCGCCGCCCATGAAAAACGCATTCGTGCGTGCCGTGTGCAGCGCACCCGACAGCGAGGGCTGGAAATGCACCCCATGCGAGCGCATCCAGTCGCGGCAGTTCGCCGACGCGCGGATCACCAGCCGGGCCAGCGCCTCGTCGGTCTTGCCGCCCGTCACCTTCAGCAAGTCCTGCCAGAATTCCTCTTCCGGGTACGCCTCGACCAGCACGTCCTGCGGCGCGTCGTGCATGCAGCGCAGGTTGCGGGTGTGGCTGGAATTGCCGCCCCGCCAGGCGCGCGGCGCCGCTTCGAGCAGCAGCACCGACGCCCCCGCTTGCCTGGCCATCAAGGCGGCGCACAGCGCGGCGTTGCCGCCGCCGATCACGAGCACATCGACCATCGTGGTTCTCGCTTCGCCTCAATCTGCCCGGATGCTGGCGCGCTTGACGATCTCTTTCCAGATCTTCTGCTGCTGCGCGATGTAGGCGGCGAACTCGCTCGACGGCCCGCCGCCACCCACCGCGCTGTCGCTGGCGAACCGCTCGGTCACCGAGTTCGACTTCAGCGCCTTGAGCGACTCTTCCTGGAGCTTCTTCACCACGTCGGCGGGCGTGCCGGCGGGCGCCAGGATGCCGTACCACTGCGAGGTCTCGAAGTCCTTGAAGCCCATCTCGGCCACCGTCGGCACGTCCGGCAGCGCCGCCAGCCGCTGCGGTGTGCCCACCGCGATGGCGCGCAGCTTGCCCGACTTGATGTGCGGCAGCAGCGCCGGCAACCCGGCCGAACTCGCCTGCGTGCGTCCGGCGAGCAGGTCGGTGAGCTGCGGGCCGGTGCCGCGGTACGGGATGTGCGTGATGAACATGCCCGTCACCAGTTTCAGGTACTCCATCGCGAGATGACCGGCACTGGCGTTGCCTGCCGAGCCGTAGTTGAGCTGGCCCGGGTTCTTCTTCGCGTAGGCGACGAACTCCTTGAAATTGGTCGCCGGCACGTCCGGGTGGATGACGAACAGGTTCGGCACCTTCGCCAGCAGCGTGACCGGGATGAAGTCCTTGTTCACGTCATACGGCTGGTTCGGGAAGATGTAGGGGTTCACCGCCAGCGAGCCGACGTGGCCAAGGATGATGGTGTGGCCGTCCGGGGTGGACTTGGCGACCTCCTGCATCGCCGGGATGCCGGCACCGCCGCCCTTGTTGTCCACGTAGACGGTCTGGCCGAGCTGCTTGGTCAGCTCCACCGCGACCGTGCGCGCGACGATCTCCGACGTGCCCCCCGGTGCGAACGGCACGACGAAGCGGATCGATTGCCGGGGCCAGTTGCTGTCGGCGCGTGCGAGCGCCGGCAGCAGCAGGGCGGGCGTGGTCAAGGCCATGCGGCGGGTCATCGTCATCGGAAGTCTCCTCGGAGCACAGAACTCAGAACTGGTACCGCCGCAGGCCGCCATCGACCGGGATCACCGTGCCCGTGATGTAGCTCGCCAGCGGGCTCGACAGGAAGCACACGAGGTTCGCCATGTCCTCCGGCTCGCCATAGCGGCCGACAGGGATCTCGTTGTCGCATTGCCACTGGCGGTACTCGGGCGTGTAGTTGCGGAAGATCTGCTCGGAGTGGATGCGCCCCGGCGGGATGCAGTTCACCGTGATGCCGTGCTTGCCGACCATCCGGCTCAGACCCTTCGCCCAACTGTGCATCCCGGCCTTCGCGCAGAACGCGCCGTTGATGTGCTCCGGCTCGCTCTTGCCCGTGATGTTGATGATGCGGCCCCAGCGGTTGGCGATCATCTGGTCGATCAGCGCGTCGCCGAGCTGGCGCGGGCGGTGGAAGTTCAGCGTGATCGCCTCCTGCCACTGCTCCTCGCTGAC
>JBEANV010000347.1:0-4542 GCA_041165285.1 Pseudomonadota bacterium
GCGGTCATGCACCAGTACCGCTCGCAGCAATACCAGGTGCTGCGCGACGGGCCGCACGACCTCACGCACATGGAGACCAAGGCGCTCGGCTTCTTCGCCCGCCATCCGGGGGCGACCCAGAGCGCGCTGGCGCAGGACAGCGGACGCGACAAGGCGCAGCTCGCGCGGCTGGTCAAGGGCCTGCGCGAACGGGGTTTGCTGGACGCACAGGCCGACGAGGCCGACCGGCGCAATGTCCGCCTGACGCCCACGGCACAGGGGCGGGCGGTGCTGGATGCGCTGCATGAGGCGTCCGGACACCTGGCGGCGCAGGCCGTGGCGGGCATGAGCCCCGAGGAGCAGCAGCAGCTCGCCGCGCTGCTGCAGCGGGTGCGGGAGAACCTGGCGGTGTCAAAAAACGGCGCGGCGCGGGGTTGATCCGGGTGGGCACAGCCTCATCTGCGCCCTTCGACCCACGACGTTCTCTCAAGGATCTCCATGCTGTTTGAACCCGTCTCCGTGCGCACCTTGGCCCTGCGCAACCGCACCGTCATGTCCCCCATGACCCGCAGCCGCGCGGTCGAGGCCAGCACCCCGAACGCGCTGATGGCCACGTACTACGCCCAGCGCGCCACGGCGGGCCTGATCGTCACCGAGGGCACGGCGCCGTCACCCAACGGCCTCGGCTACGCCCGCATCCCCGGCCTGTTCAACGCCGCGCAGGTCGCCGGCTGGAAGCTGGTCACCGACGCGGTCCACGCCCAGGGCGGCAAGATCGTCATCCAGTTCATGCACACCGGCCGTGTCACGCACCTCGCCAATCTGCCCGCCGGTGCCGAGGTGGTCGGTCCGGTCGATGGTGCCTGCCCCGGCGAGATGTACGTGGACGCCCTCGGCATGCAGCCGCACAGCCCCGCCCGCGCCATGACCGACGCCGACATCGCCCACGCGGTCGGCGAATATGCGCAGGCGGCGCGGCTGGCGATCGAAGCCGGCTTCGACGGCATCGAGCTGCACGCCGCCAACGGCTACCTGATCGAGCAATTCCTCAACGCCAACGTCAACACCCGCACCGACGGCTACGGCGGCAGCATCGCCGGTCGCAACCGCTTCGCCCTCGAAGTCGTCCGCGCCACGGTGGAGGCGATCGGGGCCGAGCGCGTCGGCATCCGCCTGTCGCCGTACGGCGTGTTCAACGGCACGGGGGCCTTCGCCGACGTGGACGCGCAGTACCTCGCGCTGGTGCGCGAACTCTCGGCGCTCGGGCTGATGTACGTGCATGTGCTCGACCACTCGGCGATGGGCGCGCCTGCGGTGCCGGCCACGCTGAAGGCCGCGCTGCGGGCGGCGTTCGACGGGCCGTTCATCCTGGCGGGGGGCTTCGACGCCGCCAGCGCCGAGCAGGCCCTTGGCGACCGGCAGGCCGACCTCATCGCCTTCGGCCGGCCCTTCCTCTCGAACCCCGATCTGGTCGCGCGCATGCAGGCCGGCGCGCCGATGAACCCGCCGGACATGGGCACGTTCTACACGCCAGGGGAAAAGGGCTACACCGACTACCCGGCACTCGCCAACGGCCAGTGAAATCAGCGGGCATCCGTGGACGCTCGCGGCCCTCGGTGAAAATAGCGCCATGTCCCCACGCCCGCTCCACTGCGCCTCCGCCGGCTTCGAGGCCGCCCTGCACGTCGACCTGCTGCCCGACGGCCACCGCTCGCGCCGCCTGCACGGCCACAGCTTCTTCGCCACCGTGCGCGCCGAGCTGCCGGCCGGCTGGGCGGCGTTCCCCGGTGGTGAGGTGGCCGAGCTGCAGCGCCGCATGGACGCCTGCGTGCAGCCGCTCGACTACGCCCAGCTCAACGACATCGACGGCCTCGCGCAGCCCACCGACGAGAACATCGCCCGCTGGATCCGCACCCGGCTGGAGACTGTGTTCGACGTGCCGGGCATCGTGCAGATCGGCGTTCACAGCACCGCGCACACCGGCGTCGATCTCGACCGCGCTGGCCACGCCCACCTCTGGCGCCGCTACCGCTTCCAGGCCGCGCACCGCCTGCCGAACGTGCCGCTCGGCCACAAGTGCGGGCGCATGCACGGCCACGCCTTCGAGGTCATCCTGCACGCCGACCAGGACATCGGCACCCGCGACCTCGGCATCGACTACGACCGCATCGACGCGATCTGGGCGCCGTTCCACATCGCGCTGAACTACCGCTGCCTCAACGAGATCGAGGGGCTGGACAACCCCACCAGCGAAGTCCTTTCCTCGTGGCTGTGGCAGCGCCTGAAGCCCTTGCTGCCGGAGCTGTCCTGGGTGACGGTGTACGAGACCGGCTCGTGCGGCGCCAACTTCGACGGCGCGCATTACCGCATCTGGAAGGAAATGACGCTCGACAGCGCCGTGCGCATGCGCCACGCCCCCGCCGGCCACCCGCTCGGCGCGCTGCACGGCCACACCTACACGCTGCGGCTGCACCTGAGCGCGCCGCTGGACGAGGTCATGGGCTGGACGGTGGACTTCGGCGACGTGAAGGCGCAGTTCGACCCGATCTTCAAGGCCATCGACCACCGCCCGCTCTACGAGATCGCCGACCTGCCGGACGGGGATGCGCTGTCGCTGGCGCGCTGGGTGCTGGACAAGGGGCGGACGGTGCTGCCGGCGCTGGACCGGGTGGATCTGTATGAAACCCGGGGCTGTGGTGCGATCGTGGTCGACGCGTCGGCCACGGGCGGCGAGTTGCTGCCGGTCTGAGCGCGTCTCCCTCAGCGGTCCGCCCTCTGCGTGGCCCGGAGCTGCTCGTTCTTCCACCACGCCTGCCACTCGTCCGGGAACAGGCAGCTCTCGAAGACCAGGCGGCGCAGCTCGAAGTCGTCACCACCGGGTGTGCCCCGGTACACCATGTTGCCGTAGCTGGCGATCAGCGCCGGTGGAAAGACCGTGGCCGAGCGAGGCGTCAACTCGGCCTGGACCTTGGTGATGGCTTCTGCCTGGGACAACTTCGCGGTGCGGTGTACGGTCAGCAGGAAGACGATGTCCTGCCGCGCCACGCAAGCCTTGGTCACGTCCGCCGCGGGCACCGGCAGTTGGCGCCGCGCCGCGCACTGCAGGAAGTGCTCGGCGGTGAAGCGGTAGTAGTCGCGCAGGTTCTCCTGGCGCATGCGGGTGTAGGCCGACTCGATGATCTCCACGGTCGAGGCCAGCAGCGGCGGCTCGGTCGGTGTCAGGGCTTTCTCGCGCGGTGTGCCGAAGGCCATGGCGTTGCGGCTGCTGTTCAAGGCGATGAAGGTTTCCAGCTCGCATTCGGTGAACGCGGGCTGCCGCACGAGGAAGGCGTCGTCGGGCAGCGCAGGGGCTGCGGCGCGGGCGGTGGCGCACAGGACGAGGCTCAGGGTGCAGAGGATGCGGCGCATGGCGGGTCTCCTGGTGTGGCGGTGGACGGTGTCGTGGTGGTTGGGCGTCGGATGCTGTCAGGATGACACTGGAGACGGTCGGCCCCCAGAGGGGGGCGCCCTGCAGGGGTTGACCGGGGTGTCTCGCCATCGGCCAAGGGTGTACCGGGGCGAACAAGGCAAGATGCACGGCTGCATGCACGCTGCTGTACCGGATCGAAAGCCACACACATGACCTACACCGTCAAGGAGATGTTCTACACCCTGCAAGGCGAGGGCGCGCAGGCGGGCCGTGCGGCGGTGTTCTGCCGCTTCGCCGGCTGCAACCTGTGGAGCGGGCGCGAGGAGGACCGCGCCGACGCCGTCTGCACCTTCTGCGACACCGATTTTGTCGGCACCGATGGCACGGGCGGCGCCAAGTTCACGACAGCCGAGGCGCTGGCCGATGCGGTCGCGGCGCTGTGGCCGACGGGTGCGGGCGGGTGGCCTTACGTGGTCTGCACGGGCGGCGAGCCGCTGCTGCAACTGGACGCGCCGCTGATCGACGCGCTGCACGCCCGCGGCTTCGAGGTCGCCGTCGAAACCAACGGCACCCAGCCCGCGCCTGCCGGGCTGGACTGGATCTGCGTCAGCCCGAAGGCGGGTGCGGCGCTGCAGATCACGGCGGGCGACGAGCTGAAGCTGGTCTACCCGCAGCTGCTGGCGCGGCCCGAGCGGTTCGAGGCGCTCGCCTTCACGCATTTTTTCCTGCAGCCGATGGACGGCCCGCAGCAGGCGGAGAACACGCGCACGACCACGGCCTACTGCATGGCGCATCCGCAGTGGCGCCTGAGCGTGCAGATGCACAAGGTCGTGGGGATCGCCTGACACAGGCACCCGGCCGGTGGGTCAATCCGCCGTGCAGATCCGGTCGCGCCCCGTGCGCTTGGCCTCGTACATCGCGGCATCGGCCCGGCCGAGCACGGCGTTGACCGACTCGCCCGGGCGCACCTGCACCAGTCCGAACGAGCTGCTGTAGCCGAATGCGGGCGCATTGCCCAGCGGATGCGACTGGCGCACCGCCTGCAGCAGTTGCCCGACCCGCTCCTGCGCCTCGGCCAGCGGCGTGTCGGGCAGGGCGATCAGGAACTCCTCGCCGCCGATGCGCCCGCAGACATCGTTGCGGCGCAGGCTGCC
>JBEANV010000348.1:0-16120 GCA_041165285.1 Pseudomonadota bacterium
AACAGTGGCGGCGCCATGGCTGCGTCAAGGCTCAACGTGCCAGACCGGCGGCGCGGGTCGACACGGCCGCATCGCCCGGGCTGCGTGCTCGGCCCCCCTTTTCGGCCCAGGTGCGGGTCCAGCGGATCTGCACGACGCGCAGCATGCCGAGCATCAGCACCGCCAGCACCGCAAACGACACGAAGCCCCACAGGTAGCTGCCGACGTATTGTTTGGACAGGCCCATCGCGTTGGGCAGGAAGCCGCCGCCGAGTGCGCCGACCTCGCCGATCATCGAACCGGCGACCGCGGTCGTCAGCGGCCAGCGCAGCGGCACCAACTGGAACAGCGCACCGTTGCCTGCGCCGAGCGCGGCAAAACACAGCATGAACAGCAGCGTGGTGACCACCAGCGACGAGCCGGCGAGGCCGCACAGCGTCAGCGTGATCGCCACCAGCACCAGCACGCCCGACAGCGTGTTGATGCCGCCGATGCGGTCCGACACATAGCCGCCGACCACCCGCACGCCCGAGCCCATCAAGGTGGCCAGCATCGTGAGCTGGCCCGCCTCGACCTTGGTGACCTTGAACTGGTCATAGAAGTAGGTCGGCAGGAAGCTCGCCAGCCCGATGAAACCGCCGAAGGTGATGATGTAGATCAGGCTGAACGACCAGCCGTCCTTCTCGAACAGGCAGGCCGCGTGCTCGCGCAGGCTCTGGTGCTCGCGGTCCGGCGGTTCCTTGGCGGCGAACCACATCACCAGCATCGGCAGCAGCATGGTGCAGGCGGCCAGTCCGTAGACGGTCTGCCAGCCGTATTTCATCGCCAGCGGCGGCGCGAACAGCACGGCCAGCACCGTGCCCGAGTTGCCCGCGCCGGCAATGCCCATCGCCAGCCCCTTGTACTTCGGCGGGTACCAGCCCGAGCCTAGCGACAGCGCCACGCCGAACGACGCACCCGCGATGCCCAGCAGCACGCCCATCGCCAGCACCTCGTCATAGGTGTCCACCATCGTGTAGCCGAAGGCGAGCGCGCACACGATCAGGGTCATCTCGACCATCGCCGCATTCTTGCGGCCGATGTACTGCGACAGCACGCCGAGCGGAAACCGCATCAGTGCGCCGGCCAGGATGGGCACCGAGATCATGAAACCCTTCTGCGCCGCCGTCAGGTTGAAGGTCTCGCTGATGAACGGACCCATCGCGCCGTTGAGCACCCAGATGGCGAAGCAGAAATCGAAGTACAGGAAGGACGCGGCCAGCGTGGGCCAGTGTCCTGCATGGAGGAAAGTCTTGAAGTTGGACATGGAGGGGCTGCGGTTGGGCAACGGATGGTTCTACTGCACATTGCACTGCACAAAACATGCCACGATGCTGGCCTGATGTCTGCTTTGTGCGTTGCCACATGATCAATCTCCTAGCCATTGCCCCTGCGTTGCCTGACGCGCCCACGCTTGTCACCGATCTGGAGTCCAACGGCCTGCAGGTCTGCGCCCGTGCCACCTGCGCCCAGATGGTGCGCGAGGCGGTGCGCCATGCACCGGACCTGATCGTTGTCTGGGAACCGCACCCGGATGAGGCGCTGTTCGAGGCGGTGCGCCTGCTGGAATCCGCTGTGCCGACGCCGGTGCTGGTGTTCACCAGCGACGTGCGCGCCGAGACGATGGAGGCCGCGCTGGCCGTGGGCATCGACGGCTGGATCGTCAACGGCTACGCGGCCAGCCGCCTGCGCCCGCTGGTGCAGTTCAGCATCGCCCGCCACCGCCAGACGCGCCAGATGCGTGAAGAGCTGGCCGATCTGAAGCGCCGTTTCGAGGAGCGCAAGCTGGTGGACCGCGCCAAGGGCCTGCTGATGTCGGCACGGCAGGTCAACGAGGACGAGGCATTCCGGCTGCTGCGCTCGGCATCGATGAACGCCAAGCAGCGCATCGGCCAGGTCTCGCAGCAGGTGATTGATGCCGCCCACTACGGCGATGCCATCAACCGTGCCGGCCGCCTGCGCATGCTGTCGCAGCGCATCGTCAAGCTCTATGCGCTGGCGGCCACGGGTGTGGAGTCGGCGGGCTCGCGGGCCTTGCTGGCCGACTCGGGTGCGCAGATCGACCAGAGCCTGCAACTGCTGGACCGCACGCTGTCACGGCCGACTTTTGGTGACCTGATCGACGCGGTGCAGGCGACCTGGGCACAGCTACAGGCGAGCCTGGTCAGTGTGCCGGTGGCGTCGCGGCTTGCGGCGCTCGACCACGACGCGGAGCGGCTGCTGGAGCTGTCGGATCGGTTGACCCAGGCGCTCGAAAACGCCGGACTCGCACCGACATTGCACGTCATCAACGTCTCCGGCCGCCAGCGCATGCTGGCGCAGCGTCTCGCCAAGCTGGCCCTGTTGCGCGAGGGACCGGCGCTGTCGGCGGGTGAGCCGCTGCCGGTCGCGCTGGCCCCGACTGCCGAGGCCTTCGAGCGCGGGCTGGCCTACCTCCGGGACATTCCGCTGTCGACACCGGCCATCCGCGAGGGCACGGCCGCTGCGGAGCTGCACTGGCAGGAAATGCTCGCTGCCGTGCGCGCAGGCGGAACGCCGGCGGCCCGCGTGACGCTGGCTGCCGCCAGCGAGGCCCTGCTCGAACGCTTTGACCGCCTGACGCGCGAGTACGAGCAAGGCATGCAGTCGCTGATGGGCTAGTGGGCTGATGGGCTGATCTGCAGATGGGCCGAACCGCCCGGTCAGGGGGGCGGGGGCGGTGAAAGAGTTCACGCCCGAGCGGCGGCCCGTTACCTTGTGTGAGTTCGGTCGCAGTCGGTGAGAGGGTGACCTGCCTATCATGCCCGGATGAACATCCTCGAATTGCCTGTCCCCGTGGCGCTGCCTGCTCTGCTGGCCGGTGGTGTGCTTGATCTGCTGCAGGTCGAGGGTGTGCTGCTGGCGCTCAAGGACGCCGACAGCGGGCGCTACCTGTGGGCCAATCCGCCGTGTCTGGCTTGGCTCGGTGCCGATGCACGGCGGGTGGTGGGTGCCGTGGACCTGGATCTGCTGCCGCAGGCCGAGGCCAACGCCCTGCAGGCAGCGGAGGCCCGCGCGCTCGCTGCGGGACAGCCGGCGGTGGTGGAGGACCACCGCTTCGAGCGCGCCGGGGTGCGCACCGAGTTCCATGTGGTGCGCCACATTCTGGTGCCAGCGGACGGCCCGCGCCAGATCCTGAGTCTCTGGCGCGACGTGACGCAGAGCCGGCGCGATGCGGGCCGGCTGCAATCGGCGCTCGACCAGATCGAGCGCCAGCAGCAGTCGGTCGAAGCACTGCGCCGCCAGCATGCGCAGGGGCTGGACCGGCCGAGCGAGCTGTTCCGCCGCGAGCATTTCGAGGAACACCTGCGCCGCGAGGCGGCGCTGTCGCAGCGCGAGCACCGCGAGTTCGCGCTGGTGCTGCTGGCGCTGGACCGGGTCGAATCGCTGCGCCAGACGCTGGGCGAGCCGGGAGTGCAGGCCGTCACGCAGTCGATGGGCCACCTGATGCGCACCAACACGCGGGCGATGGATGTGCTGTCGCAGCTGGGCGATGGGCGCTTCGCGATCCTGCTGTCCGGTGTCGGGCTGGCAACGGCCCACGCGCGCATGGAGCATCTGCGCCGCGCGTGCGCCACCGAGGTGGTGGTGGCGGGCGGCCAGGGGTTCAACTTCGAGGTGTCGATCGGCGTGGCAAGCTTTCCGCACACCGCCGCGACGCTGGCCGATCTGAGCCAGGCCGCCGTGCGCGCGCTGGCAGATGCGCGCCAGCGCGGCGGCAACCGGGTGGCGCTGGCGTCGATCCGATTGGGCGAGATGCTGCCAGTGAACTGAGCCCCGCCCAGCGGAGTCGATTGATTCCGACCTGCGCGGGCATAGCCATTCTCTAATCGACGCCCGCGTTTGGTCGTCCTATCGTCAGCCTCTCGGATCTTCCTCGGATTTCACCGGAGACTGACATGACACTCAAGGGTTCCAAGACCGAACAGAACCTGAAAGACGCCTTCGCGGGCGAGTCCCAGGCCAACCGGCGCTACCTCTACTTCGCGAACAAGGCCGACATCGAAGGCCAGAACGACGTTGCCGCGCTGTTCCGTTCGACTGCCGAAGGCGAGACTGGCCACGCGCACGGCCACCTCGAATTCCTCGAAGCGGTGGGAGACCCGGCCACCGGGTTGCCGATCGGCTCGTCGCGGCAGAACCTGACGGCTGCGGTCGCTGGCGAAACGCACGAGTACACCGACATGTACCCCGGCATGGCCCGCACCGCCCGCGACGAGGGCTTCGACGAGATCGCCGACTGGTTCGAGACGCTGGCCAAGGCCGAACGCTCGCACGCCAACCGCTACCAGCGCGCGCTCGACGCCCTGGAGGACTGAGCGGCTGTCTGCACTGGAGATTCCCGTGAGCCAACGCGAAGGCAATCTGGAGGCGCCCACCCGCCACCCGCTGAACTGGCAGAGCGCCGACTTCCACGACGAAGCGCAATGCGAAGCCGAGATGGAGCGCGTGTTCGATGCCTGCCACGGTTGTCGCCGCTGCGTGAGCCTGTGCCAGTCCTTCCCGACCTTGTTCGACCTCGTGGATGCCACCGCCGATGGCGAGGTTCACGGGGTCGCGAAGGCGGATTACAGCAAGGTGGTCGATCAGTGCTACCTCTGCGACCTGTGCTACGTCACCAAATGCCCCTACGTGCCGCCGCACCCGTGGGGACTGGATTTTCCGCACCTGATGCTGCGCGCCAAGGCGATCCGCTTCCGCAAAGGCGAGGTGTCGCGCGCAGACCGTTTCCTGGCCTCGACCGACGTGCATGGGCAGTTCGCCGGTATTCCGGTGGTCGTGCAGGTGGTCAACGCGGTCAACCGCACGCCCTTGGTGCGCGGGGTGATGGAGCAGGTGCTCGGCGTTCACCGGGATGCCTGGATGCCGGAGCTTGCCAGCCAGCGCTTTCGCGGCAGCGCTGCGGCCAGTCCGGCCACGGTCAGCACCAACGGTGAGCGCACGCCGGGCAAGGTCGCGGTCTTCTCGACCTGCTTCGTCAACTACAACGACCCCGGCATCGGCCATGACCTCCTCAAGGTGCTGGCGCACAACCGGATTCCCTACGAGATCGTCGAGAAGGAGCGCTGCTGCGGCATGCCCAAGCTCGAACTGGGTGATCTGGCATCGGTCGAGGCCAGCAAGGAGGCCAATATTCCCGTGCTGGCGCGCTACGCCCGCGAGGGTTACGCGATCTTGGCTGCGGTCCCGTCCTGCACGCTGATGTTCAAGCAGGAACTGCCGCTGATGTTCCCGAACGATGCCGATGTGGCGCTGGTGCGCGACGCCATGTGGGATCCCTTCGAATACCTCGTGGCCCGGCACAAGGACGGCCTGCTGCGCACCGATTTCACGCAGGCGCTGGGGCGGGTCAGCTACCAGATCCCGTGCCACGGCCGCGTGCAGAAGATCGGCCGCAAGACGGAGGAGATGTTCCGGCTGATCGGCCGGACCGTGGCGGTCGAGCTGAACACAGTGGAGCGCTGCTCCGGCCACGCCGGCACCTACGGCATCAAGAAACCCTTCCACGAAACTGCCATGAAGATCGGCAAACCGGTGTTCAAGGCCATGGGCAAGCTCGGTGCGGAAGGCCAGCCGCCGGACTGGATCAGCTCCGACTGCCCGCTCGGCGGCCACCACATCGCGCAAGGCATGGCGAACAACGGACTGCCTGCGGCGCCGCTGGCCCACCCGCTTTCCCTTGTCGCCCGCGCTTACGGCCTGAATCCTTGAAGGAGACCCTGGCATGGCCCTGACCCGCGACAGCCTGATGACCCTGGAGGCCTATGCCCGCGCCCGTCCCGCGATGCGCGCCGAGGTGATCGCCCACCGCCGCCTGCGCAGCGTCCACCTGGGCGAGCACATGACGCTGCAGTTCGAGGACGAGGTGACGGTGCGCTACCAGGTGCAGGAGATGCTGCGGGTCGAGAAGATCTTCGAGGAGGACGGCATCCGCGGCGAGCTGGAGGCCTATGTGCCGCTGCTGCCAGATGGCGGCAACTGGAAGGCGACGTTGCTGCTCGAATATCCCGAAGTGCAGGAGCGTCGACGCGCGCTGGCGCGGCTGATCGGGGTGGAGGACCGGGTGTTTGTCGAGGTCGACGGCCATGCCCGCGTCTACGCCATCGCGGATGAAGATCTGGACCGGGAAACCGCGGAGAAGACTTCCGCGGTGCATTTTCTGCGCTTCGAGTTCGACGGGCGCACACGTGCGGCGATCCGGGCAGGTGCCGAGGTGACGCTGGGCTGTGACCACTCGGCCTATCCGGTGCATCAGCGTGTGGGCGCCGAGACGCTGGCGAGCCTGGCAGGCGATCTGCGCTGAGATCGCCGGGCTGTTCAGCCCATCGACTTGAAGAACATGTAGGTCGCCAGCCCGTACAGGGTGCAGGCGAACACCTTCTTGAGTTGCCTGATGTTCATGGCGTGCGCCGTCCGTGCCCCTAGCGGAGCGGTGGTGACACTGGCGGTGGCGATGATCGCCAGCCCTGGCAGCCACAGGTAGCCCAGCGCGCCTGGCAGGGGACTCGGCATCGACCAGCCGCCGATCACATAGCCGACGGTGTTGGCCAGTGCAATCGGAAAACCCAGTGCGGCCGAGGTGGCGACTGCATGGTGCATGGACACGTTGCACCAGCCCATGAACGGAACCGAGATGAAACCACCGCCCGCGCCGACCAGTCCGGAGAGGAAGCCGATCACCCCGCCCGCGCCCAGGCTGCCCGCTGGTCCGGGCATCTGCCGGGTGGGCGCGGGCTTGCGGTCCAGCAGCATCTGCGTGGCCGAGAAGGCGACGAAGACCGCGAACACCAGCGCCAGCGTCGTGCCCTTGAGCAGCGAGAACACGCCCGCGCCTGCCAGCAAGCCACCCAGCACGATGCCGGGTGCGAGGTGCCGCACGATGTCCCAGCGCACGGCGCCGCGCTGGTGGTGGGCGCGCACGCTGGAGATCGAGGTGAAGAGGATGGTCGCCATCGAGGTGGCAATCGCCATCTTGACGGTCAGTGCCGCATCGACACCGCGTGCCGACAGGATCAGCGTCATGAAGGGCACCATCAGCATGCCGCCGCCGATGCCGAGCAAACCGGCAAGGAAGCCGGTGCAGGTGCCAAGCGCGAGAAGCTCCGCGACCAGAATCAGATCTATGTGCATGGGGGTGTCCGCTGCGAACCGAAGGCCGCATTCCTGAACCCAGGGGATTCAGGTGGGCGAGGTCAGACCGACTTCGGGTTCATCTGACGCGAGACGATCACACCAGCTGGTCGATGTTCCAAGCCCAGGCTCGCGAGAGCATCGGTTCAAGGAAATAAAAACCCCCGCGAACGCAGCGGACGGGTCAATTCTATGCCGATCCACGCCAACCGAGTCAGGCCGGTGCGTGATCCTGGTCACCAAGTGCAGCTTCGATGCGCCGCACCAGGCCATCGACATCGATGGTGATGAGCGGCGCACTCGGGGCGGGTGCCGACGAGGTGTCTGCAAGCTGCACTGGTGCGGCGTGACCATCCTTCGTGCGCTGTTCGATGAGCGAATAGGACAGATTGAGCGCCGCCAGCACGGCGATGCGCTCGCGGGCTTTCACGCGACCGGCATCGCGGATGGCGCACATCTCGCGGTCCACCTGGCGCACCGCCGCGGTCAGGACCGCTTCGCCGCCGTCCGGGCAAGCCAGGATGTAGCCCTGGCCCATGATGCTGACTTCAAGCTGTTTCATACGCCACCTCCCGATGCACCGCGGTCATGGGTATCGACATCACCAGCCGGCAGGCGCTCGATCAAAGCATCGATGCGGGCCCGTGCCGCTGCCAGCCGGGAGCGCAGATTGTCCCGTTCGGCCGCGACGGCGGTGAGTTGCTGGTCGAGCAGCGCGTTGGTGCGCTGCAGCTCTTCGTGGCGCAGCAGCAGCCGGTCTACCCGTTCGGCGAGGTCTTCGAGTGTGGACATTGCGCGGTGGCGGTTGGCGTAGTCGTAGTGATCGGCGCGACAGTGCGCGCTCCCTGACCGTGTCGATTGTAGTGGTCCGGGCGCGCACCGTTTACAATTCACGCTGTTGGTGCTCGTGCCGGCCTTCACGCCAGCACGGTTAAACGGGAAGCAGGAAAGTTCACGCCCTTTCGGGCCACGCTCAACCTGCGCTGCCCCCGCAACGGTAAGCGGACGGGAGCCACGCGCTCTCCGCCTCGGCGCACATGCCACTGGTGTCATTGGGATACCGGGAAGGTCGCTCGGGGTTCGTCCGTCAGCCCGGATACCGGCCAACGGGGGGTGGATGGTGCAAGCCGTCTGCCATTGAGGTGTGTGCCTGCGGGGAAGCTGGTGCGCACGATCTTTCCGTGTAGTCCTCTCCTATGACCTCCGAATTCCGGGCCGCCTCGCTGCCAGCTGCGCTGTGCGCGTTCTCCCTTCTGTCGAGCGCCGCATGGGCGCAATCCAGCCTGCCTACCGTGGTCGTCACGGCCACCCGCACGCCAGTGCGGGCCGACCAGACCGTCGCCGATGTCACCGTGCTGACCCGCGAGGATCTGGAACGCGCCAACGGCCGCACCCTCACCGAGGTGCTGGCCCAGCAGCCTGGCATCCAGCTCACCGCCAACGGCGGCCTCGGCAAGACCAGCTCGGTCTTCATCCGTGGCCTGGAAGCGCGCCACGTCCTGCTGCTGGTGGATGGTGTGCGCTACGGCTCGGCCACGACCGGCATGCCCGAACTCGACAACCTGCCCCTGGGCGACATCGACCGCATCGAGATCGTGCGCGGTCCGCTGTCGAGCCTGTACGGCAGTGACGCGGTCGGTGGCGTGGTGCAGGTGTTCACCCGCCGCGCCAGCGCCGCCGAAGGCACCCGACTGAACGGCGCCGTGACGACCGGCAGCCACCGCTACGGCCAGGCCAGCGGCGGCATCAGCTTCAACGACGGCGTCTGGAGCGGCGCGGTGCAAGCGCTGCACACCGAAAACCGCGGCTTCTCGGCCACCAACGAGCGGGCCGAATTCGGCAGCTACAACGCGGACGTGGACGGTTTCCACCAGAACGCGGCCAGTGCCCACCTCGGCCTGAAACTGCCGCAGGGCTGGCAGGTCGGCGCGCATCTGCTGAGCGCCGACGCGGTGTCCGGCTACGACGACGGCCCCGGTGCAGACGCCAGGTCCGGCCTGCGCACCCGCGTGCTGTCGGTCGACACCTCGGGCGAGATCACCGCCGGGTGGCGCACACAGGTCCGCGTTGCCCGCAGCGCCAACGACTACGAGACCCTCGCGTCCGCTTCGCCGTATTCGGACCTCGGCACCATCGCCACCGTCCAGCAGCAGCTGAGCTGGGACAACACCTTCAGCCTGCCGGTCGGCACGCTGCTGGTCGTCGCCGAACACCTCAAGCAGAAGGTGACCAAGCCCGCTGGCAACTACGACATCACGAACCGCACGGTCAACAGCCTGGCCCTCGGCTACCACGCCACGGTCGGCCTCCACACCGTGCAGGCCAGCCTCCGCCACGACCGCAACTCGCAGTACGGCAACCCGACCACCGGCACCGTCGGCTACGGTCTTGCGCTGATGGACGGCCTGCGCGCCACCGCGCAGCTCGGCACCAGCTTCGTGGCACCCAGCTTCAACCAGCTCTACTGGCCGTCCTACGGCAATGCCTTGCTGGAGCCTGAAAAGGGCAAACACGCCGAAGTCGGCCTGCGCTACACGACCGGCGAACACCAGTTCGGCGCGACCGTGTTCGGCAACCGCATCCGCGGCTACATCACCCAGGGCGCCAACCCGGTCAACCTGCCGTACGCGCAGAGCAATGGCGTCAGCGTCAGCTATGACGGCCAGCTCGGTCCGGTCAAGGTCGGTGCCGCCGTGGACCACGTGACGCCGAAGAACGACACCGACGGCAGCGCCAACCAGGGCAAGCTGCTGCAGCGCCGCGCACGCAATGCCGCCAAGCTGAACGCCGATGTCGATCTGGGCGCCTGGACGGTCGGCGCGGGTCTGCAGGCCTACAGCCACCGCTTCAACAACACCGCCAACACGCAGCGTCTGGCCGGCTACGGCACGGTGGACCTGCACGCGCAGTGGCAGTTCGAGCGCGACTGGGCGCTGGGCGCACGGCTGAACAACGTCACTGACAAGGCCTACGAAACCGCGCTGGGCTACAACCAGCCGGGCCGCGAGCTGTACCTGACGCTGCGCTACGCGCCGCGTTGAACCCAAGGCGGGCCATGCACCCCCAGAGCGAGTTCATTCTCGGCGGCCAGCGCAGCGGCAAGTCGCGCTGCGGCGAGTGGCGTGCGGCGCACTGGCTGGCGCAGCCCGGCCACCGTGCCGTGCTGCTGGCCACTGCGCTCGGCGGGGACGACGAGATGCGCACGCGTATCCGGCGGCACCAGGCCGACCGTGCCGAGCGGGTGCCGGCGTTGGCGCTTGACGAGGTGCCGCGCGACCTCGCGGCGGCGATCCGTCGGCACAGCGCACCGGACTGTCTCGTGCTGGTCGATTGCCTGACGCTGTGGCTGACGCAGTGGCTCATGCCGATGGATGGCGATGCTGTGGACGAGGCGATCTGGCTGGAGGTACTGGCCGAACTGGACGCGGCGTTGCACGCGGTGCCCGGCCCGGTCGTGCTGGTCTCCAACGAGATCGGCCTCGGCCTGTCGCCGATGTCGCGCGAGGCGCGGCGCTATGTGGACGAGCTGGGGCGACTGCACCAGCAGGTCGCGGCGCGCTGCCCGCGGGTGACACTGATGGTGGCGGGGCTGGAGATGGCGGTGAAGCGATGAGCCGCGTGCGCTGGGTGCTAGCGCTGGTGCTCGCCTTGGCCACGGTGTCGGCCCGTGCCGAGGTCGCCGTGCGTGACGACCGAGGCACCACAGTCCGGTTGCCCGCGCCGCCGCAGCGCGTCATCACGTTGCTGCCATCACTCACCGAGACGGTCTGCGCGCTGGGGTTCTGTGAGCGGCTGGTCGGCACCGACCGCTATTCGAACTGGCCCGCCAGCGTGCCCGCGCTACCCAAGCTCGGCGGCATGGACGACGCACAGGTCGAGCGCATCGTCGCGCTGCGGCCCGACGTGGTGCTGGCGGCGCGCTCGACCCGGGCGGTCGAGCGGCTGGAGTCGCTCGGGCTGACCGTGGTCGTGCTGGAGCCGCGCAGCCAGGCCGAGGCGCGGCGCATGGTCGCTACCGTCGCCACGCTGATGGGCCGCCCGGAGCAGGGCGGCGTGCTCTGGGCGCGCATCGACCAGCAGGTGCAGCGGGCGGTGGCGCGTGTGCCCGTAGCCTTGCGCGGCCAGAAGGTCTATTTCGAGGTCGATGCCGCGCCCTACGCGGCAGGCAGCGTCTCGTTCATCGGCGAGCTGCTGGCGCAACTGGGGCTGGGCAACATCGTGCCGCCCGCGCTCGGGCCGTTCCCCAAACTCAATCCCGAATACGTCGTCAAGGCGCAGCCTGACCTGATCATGGCGGTTGAGCGCCACCTGAACGACATGCCGCGCCGCCCCGGCTGGGCGACGCTGAAGGCGCTGCAGACGCGCCGCACCTGTGCCTTCGACGCCGCGCGCTACGACATGCTCGTGCGCCCCGGCCCGCGGCTGGGGGACGCGGCCGAGCTGATCGCCGATTGCCTGCAGGCGCTGCCCCCCGCGGAGCGCGGCACGCCGTGAGCGCACACGAGCAGCGCCGCCGCACCCGCCTGGCCTGGGGGCTGGCGCTGGTCGCGTTGCTGGGTGGCGTGGCCGGGCTGGTGGCGGGCAGCGAGGGCTGGAGCCTCGTGGCGTTCCGCACCACGCTGACCGATGGCTCCGCTGACCTGATCCTGTGGCAGATCCGCGCCCCGCGCACCCTGGGCGCCTGGCTGACCGGCGCCCTGTTCGGACTGGCCGGCGCCATCGCACAGGGGCTGTTCCGCAATCCACTGGCCGATCCCTATCTGCTGGGCTCGGCGGCGGGGGCGTCGCTGGGTGTCGTGCTGGTGCTGGCGGCAGCGTCGATGGCCGGAGTCGGAATGAGTCTGGCGACGGCCGAGCTGCTGTCGCGCTTCGGGCTGGTTGCGGCGGCGTTCCTGGGCGCGCTGATCGGGGTCGGGCTGACGCTGTCGCTGGCGCGTGGTGCCCAGCACACGACACGCCTGCTGCTGGCGGGTGTCGTCGTGGGCGTCGTGCTCGGGGCACTCAACGACCTGCTCACCACGGTCTCGCCGGAGGCGCTGCGCGGCAAGCAGGCGTTCCTGCTGGGCACGACCGGGTTTCTCGGCTGGACAAGTTGTGCGGTGCTGGGGGCCGCGCTGCTGCTGGTGCTGCCCCTGGGCTGGCGGCTGTCGCGCGTGCTGGATGCGCTGACGCTGGGCGAGGACAGCGCCGCGAGCCTCGGGCTGGCGCTTCCGCGCCTGCGGCTGGTGCTCGTCGTGCTGATGGCGCTGGCGACCGGCACCGCCGTGGCACAGGCCGGCATGGTGGCGTTTGTCGGGCTGGTGGCACCGCATCTGGTGCGGCGCTTCGTCCACGCGACCCATGGCTACCGGCTGGTGGCCAGCGCGTCGATGGGTGGCGCGCTGCTGCTGGTAGCCGACGTGCTGGCGCGCACGCTGATCGCGCCGCAGGAGCTGCCGGTGGGCGTGCTGACCGCCGTGCTGGGTGGCTTCTACCTGCTGTGGCTGCTGCGCCGGCGGGAGCTGGCGGGATGAGCGCGCCGCTGACGACCCGCGGCGTGCAGGTGCGCCTGGGCGACCGCGTCGTCCTGCGTGCAATCGATCTGACCTTCGACACCGGCTGGACCGCCATCGTCGGCCCGAATGGTGCTGGCAAGTCCACGCTGCTCCGCGCACTGGCCGGTCTGCAGCCGCCTGACGCGGGCGAGGTGATGCTGGCTGGACGCTCGCTCGGCTGCTGGTCCGCGCGAGACCGCGCCCGCCAGCTTGCCTGGCTGGCGCAGCAGGCCGAGGCGAGTGGCGAACTGACGGTGCGCGATGTTGTCCACCTCGGGCGCCTGCCGCAGCTTGGCCTGTTCGCCACGCCCGACGCACAGGACGAGGCCATCGTCCAGCAGGCCATGCGTGACACCGAATGCCAGTCCTGGCAGCACCGCCGCCTGTCCGCGCTGTCCGGCGGCGAGCGCCAGCGGGTGCTGCTGGCGCGGGCGCTGGCGGTGCGGGCGCCGGTGCTGTTGCTCGACGAACCGACCACCCACCTCGACCCTCCGCACCAGGTCGCGCTCGTGCGCCAGATGGCACAGCTCGGCCGCACGCAGGTGGTGATCAGCGTGCTGCACGACCTGAGCCTGGCGCTGGCTGCCGACCGGCTGGTCGTGCTCGCTGCAGGCGAGGTGCGGGCGGCCGGAGGCTGCGACGATCCGGCGGTGCAGGCCGCGCTGGTCGAGGTCTTCGGCGGTGCGATCCGCATCGAGCGGGTGGGTGGACAGTGGGCGGCACTGCCACAACTGCAAGGTTTCAAGGACGGAAGAGGACTGGACACATGCACATCGAACAACCCCCCGTGAACCGCGAACGCACCATCCCCGACGGTGAGCGCCGCGGTCTGGTCCTCGTCCACACCGGCGACGGCAAAGGCAAGAGCACGGCTGCCTTCGGCCTGGCGATCCGCGCCCACGGCCGCGGCAAGGCGGTGAAGGTCTACCAGTTCATGAAGGTACCCAGCGCCCGTTTCGGCGAACACCGGCTGTTCGAGCAGCTCGGCATTCCGATCGAAGGCCTGGGCGATGGCTTCTCGTGGAAGAGCAAGGACCTGGAGCACTCCGCCCAGCTCGCCCGCGACGGCTGGGCCAAGGCCGAGGCGACGATCCGCGCGGGCGAACACTTCCTCGTCATCCTCGACGAGATCATGTATCCGCTGCGCTACGGCTGGGTGCCGCTGGAGCCGGTGCTGCAGGCGCTGCGCGCGCGGCCGGCGCATGTCCATGTCGTGCTCACGGGCCGCAACGCACCAGAGGAACTGATCGCGCTGGCCGACACCGTGACCGAGATGACGCTGGTCAAGCACCACTTCAAGGCCGGCGTGCCGGCGCAACGCGGCATCGAGGACTGACCCCATGACCCCCCTGAAAAAGACCGCCATCAGCTGGAGCGCCGGCAAGGATGCCTGCCTGGCGCTGTTGCGTGCCCGCGAGACTGGCCACGACGTGACGACCTTCCTGACGATGTGCGAGGCCGACGGCTGCAGCAAGTCGCATGCGCTGCCGCCCGCCGTGATCGCTGCGCAGGTCGCCGCTTTTGGCGGCGTGTGGCGGCCGGTGGCCGTGCCGGACGGGGTGCCGGGCGCCTACGCGATGGGCTTCAACGCCGCGCTGCAGTCGCTGCACGACAGCGGCCACACGCACATCGTCTTCGGCGACATTGACCTGCAGGCGCACCGCGATTACCTGGAGCCGGCCTGCGCGCAGATCGGCCTGATCCCCGTATTCCCGCTGTGGGGCGAGCCCCGCGGGGCGTTGGCGCGCGAGATCATCGCCCGTGGCATCCGGGCTCGGCTGGTCTGCGTCGACGTGGGGCGGCTGGATGTGCGTTTCTGCGGTCGGGACTACGACGCTGCCTTGCTGGACGAGCTGCCGGACGAGGTCTGCCCCTGCGGGGAGGATGGCGAGTTCCACACCGTGGTCGTCCATGCACCGGGGATGTCTGCGCCGCTGCGGCTGGTGAGCGACGGGCGGCGCCAGGCGGCCTCCCGCCCCCCGATGCGCCCGACGACCTTCGTGTTCGACGATCCGAGGCTGGTGGACGCACCGTGACGCTGTCCGACCTCGCCACCATGCAGGCGCCGTGGCCCGTGCTGCAGGCCGGCGCGCTGCTGCTTGCCTGGGGGCTGGACCGCGGCTTCGGCGAGTGGCCCAACGCCTGGCACCCGGTGGCGTGGCTCGGTTCCGTGCTGGGGCCGATCGGACGGCGGGTGCGGACCTGGCCGCCGCGCGCTGCCTTCGCCGGTGGGGCGCTGGCGTGGTGCGGGCTGGCCGCCGTGCTGGTGGCGGGCGCCTGGGCGCTGCAGGGGTGGCTGCGGACGCTGCCGGCGTGGCAGGCCGTGCCGCTGCTGGCGCTGCTGCTCAAGCCGCTGTTCGCCGCCCGCATGCTCTGCGACGAGGTGGCCGCTGTCGAGGCTGCACTGCTGCAGCATGGGCTGGCCGCCGGCCGCGCGCGCCTGTCGTGGCTCGTCAGCCGCGACGTGCGCCAGCTCTCGGCGGCGCAGGTGCGCGAGTCGGCCATCGAGTCGCTGGCCGAGAACCTCAACGATTCGGTGATCGCGCCGCTGGCCTGGTTCGCGGTGGCGGGGCTGCCTGGCGCCGTGCTGTACCGGTTTGCCAACACGGCCGACGCCATGTGGGGTTACCGCGGTGTGTGGGAATGGGCCGGCAAGTGGGCGGCGCGGGCGGATGACGTGCTGTCGTGGCCAACCGCACGCGTCACGGCCCTGCTGCTGCGTCCGACATGGCGGCCGGCGGCCTGGGCCGCACTGCGCCAGGAAGCCGCGCGCACGCCATCGCCCAATGGCGGCTGGCCGATGGGCGCGATGGCGTTACGTCTGGATATCTGTCTGCGCAAGCCGGGGGTCTATGCTTTGCACCCCCGGGGCCGAGCACCCGAGGCTGCAGACGTGGAGGCCGCGCTGCGGCACACCCAGTCGGCCGTCCGGTGGTGGATGACCATGCTCGCGGGTGGCTGGCTGGGGTGGGCATTGATGGGGGCGGCCGGGGGGCCAGCCTGAACAGCACATGACGTCGAGCAACGACCACCACGACCTCGTGCACACGCATGGAGGGCCGGACGCCCTGGGCGTGCCGCGCTGGGATTTCTCCACCAACGCCAACGCCTGCGGGCCGGCACCGATGGTGCTGGAGCAGGTGCGCCAGGTCGACGTGCGGCGCTATCCCGATCCGGGCTACGCGGCCCTGCGGCAGCAACTCGCGCGGCTGCACGGGGTCGAGCCGGTGCGCATCGTCGTCGCGGGCAGTGCCAGCGAGTTCATCCGCCGCATGAGCCTGGCGATCGCGTTGATTCACCCAGGTGCGCGAGTGCGGGTGCCGGACTACGCCTATGGTGAATACGCCGCGGCGGCCGAGTCGCTCGGCCTGCGCACGGTGCGCGAGATCGACGACCTGGACGCGAACGACCCGCCTTGG
>JBEANV010000349.1:0-6009 GCA_041165285.1 Pseudomonadota bacterium
CTCGTAGAACTCGCACAGCGCCTTCTTGCTCATGAACATCGAGTCGATGATCTCGCCGTCGAGCAGGGCCAGCTTCGGCTTGAGCACCACGGTCTTGCCGCTGGCGGTGATCAGTTCCATCTTGACGTTGCGGGCGCGGTCGAGCGTCAGCGACTTTTCGCCGTGGTAGAAGTCGCCGTGCTCCATGTGCGACACATGGGTCTGCGACCACTGCTTCCACTCGCCCATCGAATGCGGGTTCTTGCGCGCGTAGTTCTTGACCGCCAACGGTGCGCGGCGGTCGGAGTTGCCCTCGCGCAGCACCGGGTTCACGGCCGAGCCGAGGCACTTGCCGTAGCGCGCCTTGATGGCCTTCTGCTCGTCGGTCGTGGGGTTTTCCGGGACATCGGGGATGCCATAGCCCTTGGCTTGCAGTTCCTTGACGCAGGCCACCAGCTGCGCCACCGAGGCACTGATGTTTGGCAGCTTGATGATGTTGGCGTCCGGCTCCAGCGTCTTCTTGCCCAGCTCCGCCAGCGTGTTGGGCACCTTCTGGCGGTCGGTCAGGTATTCCGGAAACTCGGCCAGCACCCGGGCTGCCACGGAAATGTCGGCTTTCTGGATGTGGATGCCAGCCGGGCTGGTGAAGGTGCGGATGATCGGCAGGAAAGCGCAGGTTGCTAGCGCGGGTGCTTCATCGGTGAGGGTGTAGATGATGGTCGGCTGCTTGGTCGTCATTCACGGATCTCCGGGAGTGCTGATGGGGTCTGCTTGAAAATGATGTTCCTGCTGCGGAGTGCCGTGCGGCAGCTGTGCCCAGACGGAACACTTTGCCACCCGATTCTGTGCAGGTGCTGACTTGCTGTTCGAGCGATGTCGCAGCCGCTATTGTCGTTTGACCACGCGACTTCGGGGACAATTGCGCGCCAGACGCTCCCAACGCGCCAGCCCAGCGAGTCCGCCGTGCCCCAATCCGTCACACCTTCGCCCGCCGACTATCCCGGCAATCTGTACGTCGTTGCCGCTCCGTCCGGCGCCGGCAAGTCCAGCCTCGTCAAGGCGCTGCTGGAGATCGACACCCGCCTGATGGTGTCGATCTCGCACACCACCCGCGCGCCGCGTGGCCAGGAGGAACACGGCCGCGAGTACTGGTTCGTGACGCCCGATGCCTTCGGCGCCATGATCGACCACGGCGATTTCTTCGAGTGGGCCGAGGTCCACGGCAACCGCTACGGCACCTCCCGGGCCGCGATGGAGCAGCGCCTGCGCGACGGCCACGATGTCGTGCTGGAGATCGACTTCCAGGGCGCGCTGCAGATCAAGCGCATCTTCCCGAGCGCCGTGCTGATCTTCATCCTGCCGCCGTCGTGGGAAGAGCTGAACCGCCGCCTGTGCCGCCGCGGCGAGGACACGCCCGAGGTGATCGCGCAGCGCATGGTCAACGCCCGCCACGAGGTCGCACAGGCGCGGCATTTCGACTATATCGTCGTGAATGCCCTGTTCGAGACGGCGCTGTTCGACCTGAAAACCATCGTCCATGCGCAGCGGTTAAAATATTCGACCCAGCGTCTCAGCCGCCCGGCTGTGTTCGATGCCCTTCAACTGTCCTGAGTCCCCTCAGCGACTCCTCACCTGCGGAAGCACGCTCCCACCATGGCTCGTATCACTGTCGAAGACTGTCTGCTGAAGATCCCCAACCGCTTCCAACTGGTGCTCGCCGCCACCTACCGCGCCCGCATGCTAAGCCAGGGCCATGCCCCCAAGGTCGAGACCAAGAACAAGCCCGGCGTGACCGCGCTGCGCGAAATCGCTGCCGGCCAGGTCGGCATCGAGATGCTGCGCAAGGTTCCGACCTGAGCCGCAACTGACCCTCTGGCTGTCGGGCATCGGCCACACGGTGCCCGGACCGCCGCGGGACACGCTAGAGTCGATCCATGGTGTCCCGCACAGCCGATGTCCTGCGCCGCATGTTCTTCTCGTCCTGGCGACGGGCAGGCAAGTCCGAGTCCGCCGAATCCGAACCGTTTCCGGACACCCAGCCCAGCGATCACGCTGAGTTGACCGAGCCGCAGATCGCGGCAAACACGGCAGTCAAAAACAAGGCACGTTCCAGGGTGGGCAAGCCACCTCGCCCGGTCATCGACCAGGTTCCGGGTGCCCATGGTGCGAGCGCGGCCTCCTTCGCCGTCCTCACGGCCAAGCTCGATTACCTCGACGAAGCCGATGTCCGCCGCGTGCGCGACGCCTACCGCTTCGCCGACCAGGCCCACCTCGGCCAGTTTCGCGCCAGCGGCGAGCCCTACATCACCCACCCGATTGCGGTCGCCGGCCTGTGTGCCGACTGGAAACTCGACGCCCAGGCCATCATGGCCGCGCTGATGCACGACGCGATGGAAGATTGCGGCGTGACCAAGTCCGAGCTGGTCGAGCGCTTCGGCACGCCCACCGCTGACATCGTCGACGGCCTGACCAAGCTCGACAAGCTGCAGTTCTCGACCCGCGAGGAGTCGCAGGCCGAGTCGTTTCGCAAGATGCTGCTTGCGATGGCGCGCGATGTGCGTGTCATTCTGATCAAGCTCGCCGACCGCATGCACAACATGCGCACGATGGGCGCAATGGCGCCGAACAAGCGCGCCCGCATCGCCCGCGAGACGCTGGAGATCTACGCGCCGATCGCGCACCGCCTTGGCCTGAACCAGTGCTACCGCGAGTTGCAGGAGCTGTCGTTCAGCTACCTGCAGCCCTGGCGCCATGGCGCGCTGTCGCGGGCGGTGGACAAGGCGCGCGGCCACCGCCGCGACATGGTCGAGCGCGTGCGCGAGGAGGTCGAGATCTCGCTGACACAGGCCGAGGTGCCTGCGCAGGTGTACGGCCGTGAGAAGACGGTCCACTCGATCTACACCAAGATGCGCGAGAAGCACCTGAGCTTCGCGCAAGTCAGTGACGTGTTCGGGTTCCGGCTCGTGGTGGCGACGCTGCCGGAGTGCTACCTGGCGCTGGGCGTGCTGCACCAGTTGTACAAACCGGTCCCGGGTCGTTTCAAGGACTACATCGCCATCCCGAAGGCCAACGGCTACCAGTCGCTGCACACCACGGTGGTGAGTCCGGTCGGCACGGCGGTCGAGTTCCAGATCCGCACCGCGGCGATGCACGCGGTCGCCGAAGCGGGCATCGCCGCACACTGGATGTACAAGACCGGCGGTGGCAACGAGCCACCGGACACCAAGCACCTCGGCACCATGTGGCTGCAGTCGCTGGTCGACATCCAGAGCGAGACGCGCGATTCGGCCGAGTTCCTCGAACACGTCAAGATCGACCTGTTCCCGGAGTCAATCTACCTGTTCACACCCAAGAGCAAGATCCTGGCGCTGCCGCGTGGGGCGACGCCGGTGGATTTCGCCTATGCGATCCATTCACGGGTCGGGGACCACTGCGTGGCTGCACGGGTCAATGGCGAGCCGGTGGCGTTGCGCACTGAGCTGAACTCGGGCGATGTGGTCGAGATCATCACCGCGCCGTCGGCGCGCCCCAATCCGGCCTGGCTCAACTTCGTGCGCACGGGCAAGGCGCGCTCCAAGATCCGCCATTACCTGAAGAACATGGAGGCCGAGGAGTCGTACGACCTGGGCCTCAAGCTGCTGGCCCAGGCGCTGCGCACCGAAGGATTGCAGTTGCCGGGGGTCGATGACAGCAACCTGAACGAGCTGGATGCGGCCCTGTGGCAGTCGCTGGTGCGCTGGAGCGGCAACCGCAACCGGCGCGAGCTGCTCACCGATATCGGGCTGGGCCGCAAGATCGCCGTCATCGTGGCCAAGCGCATGGCGCGCAAGATGGTCGAGCAGGGCCGCCGGCCGGATGCGCTGACACTCAGCATCGGCCGCTATGCGACAGACCAGGAAGCGCCCACACAGGGCACCGTGGTCATCGATGGCAGCGAGAACGCCACGATCCAGCTGGCGACCTGTTGCCAGCCGATTCCGGGCGACGAGATCGTCGGCTACCTCGGCCGCGGCGAAGGGTTGACGGTCCACACCAGCGACTGCTCGGTGGGCAAACGCCATTTTGAACGCGATCCCGAGCGTTGGCTGGGCGTGGAGTGGGCCGAGCAGCCGGCGCGTGCGTTCCGGACCGCAGTGGCCGTGCTGGTCCACAACGGCAAGGGCGTGCTGGCAGAAGTGGCGCAGGCCGTGAGCCAGGCCGAGGCGGACATCGCCCACATCGACATGGACCCGACCCGTGACGGCGAGACCTCGGAGCTGAAGCTCACGCTGGCCGTGCGCGACCGTCAGCACCTGGCGGACGTGTTGCGCGTGGTGCGGCGCTGTCCGTCGGTGGTGCGCGTGTCGCGTGTCAAGCCCTGATCAGACGGGCGCAGGTGCAGGGTAGCGCACTTCGATCACCTCCAGCCGCTGCAGGCCACCGGGCGTCCTCAGCTGAACCTCGTCGCCTTCGCGGGCCTTGAGCAGCGCGCGGGCGACTGGTGCCACCCAGCTCACCTCACCATTCAGGCTGTCGGACTCGTCAATGCCCTTGATGGTGATGGTGTGCTCCACCCCCAAGCCATCGGCGTAGGTGACAGTGGCCCCGAAGAAGATCTGGTCCTTGCCATGGTGGACCGATGGGTCAGCCACTTCGGCGATGTCGAGCCGCCGGGTCAGGTAGCGGATGCGCCGGTCGATTTCGCGCAAGCGCTTCTTGCCGTAAAGGTAGTCGCCGTTTTCCGAGCGGTCGCCGTTCTTGGCAGCCCAGGACACGATCTCCACCACCCGCGGGCGCTCTTCATCCAGCAGGTGCATCAGCTCGGTCCGCAGTGCGTGCCAGCCTTGCGGGGTCATGTAGTTTCGTGTACCGGCAGGCAGCGGCGGAAGGCTGTTTGCCGGCGTTTCGTCGTCGTCTGCTGACGCTTCAGGCTGAAATGCTTTGCGCATGATCAAAATTGCGGGATCATTGGTACTGTTTAGTCCCGCGGTCGCGGGGTTTGTGGCGTGTTGCCGTCACACTGGATGTGCGGAATTCGTAATTGGGTAGCGAAATGCGTCACACTTTGAAACGTCCGGTCCTACAGCAGGGGAAGTGGCGTGCCGATGACCTTGGCACGTCACAGAAGAAATAAGCGCTGGAGACCTGCGACGCCGATCAACGATGATCGTTGGCGGCTTCGCCCGATAGGTGTTTTTGAGGACCCCCTGCCATGTCCCGTCCCCATTTTGCTCAAGATCCGATGGATCCGTTGCTGACCACCCGTGAGGCCGCCCAACGTCTGGGTGTGTCACTGCGCACGGTCCAGCTCTGGGTCGAAGCGGGAACCTTGCCAGCCGGTCGCACCCCTGGTGGCCACCGGCGCATCCGCCTGTCCGCTGTCGAGGCGCTGGCGCATCGCAGCGGCCTGCGCCCAGCGGCACCGACTTCGCTGTCGATGGCCGCTTCGGGCACGGTGCCGCTCGACCTGCTGCTGATCGCCTCCAGTGTCGATCAGCTCCACCTCTGGCAGGAAGTGCTGCAGCCCCTGGGCTCGGCGGTGGCCGTGCGAGGCGCCAACAACGGCTACACCGGTCTGCTGCAGCTTGGCCGAAAGTCGCCCGAACTGCTGGTCACCGACCTGGCGATGCCCGACATCGACGGTTATGCGATGCTGCTGACGCTGTCCTCGCTGAGCGAGTACAGCCAGTTGCGCGTGCTGGCGATCACCTCGCAGACGCCGCACCAGATCGCCGAGCGTGGCGGTCTGCCGGAGCGGGTGCGTGTCGTGCATCAACCGGCGCCGGCCATCGCCGTGCGGGCCTGGGTAGAGTCCGAGATGGCCCGCATGGGCCGCAGCCTCCATGCTGATGGTTTAGCCTGAAGCGATGTCAGTGCCTCATCGTGTCCTCATCGTGGACGACCAGCCGGACCTGCGCAAGCTGATCCGGATGTCGCTCGAACTGGGTGAGTTCGAGGTCCACGAAGCGGTGAACGGCGAGCAGGCGCTGGCGATGGTTGGCACGCTCCGACCGGACCTGGTGCTGCTCGATGTGGTGATGCCGGGTGCGT
>JBEANV010000350.1:0-4168 GCA_041165285.1 Pseudomonadota bacterium
ATCGAGGTGCGCCACGTCACACTGTCGGCGGGCCAGATCGCGGCGACGCTGGGCACGCTGGGGCTGCCGGTGCTGCACGAACCGGCTTTCTGGTGGTGCGTGGCGGCGGTGCCGCTGACGGGGGCGCTCAACGTGCTCGTGAGCTTCACGCTGGCCTTCCGGCTGGCGCTGCGTTCGCGGGGACTGAAGGTGCGCGACCGCGGGCGGCTGTACGCGGCGCTGCGGCGGCGGGTGCGCGAGGCGCCGGGCAGCTTTCTGCGTCCGGCCTGAGGCGGGCAGGCGCTACAGTCGCCGATCGTCCGGGCCTTCCGGGGTGTCCTCGATGCGCTCGCCACCGCGGCGCCCCGAGAACATCGTCCACCAGACGATCCCGACCAGCAGCAACCCGGCCCCCAGTGCTTCCAGAATGATCAGCGTCATGTCCTTGTTCCTCTCGAACAGCCCCGCAGGCGCGCACCGTGTGCGCCAGCAGATCGGAGCCGCCTTGGTGGCCGCGATTCTAGGCACGCTGGCCGGCTGCGGCAGCGCCCCGCCCCGGGTGCCCGAGCCGCCGCCGCTGGAGATCCCGCCCTCGGTGCAGACACCCCCACCCGCCGCCACCGACACCCAGATCCGCACCACGCCGCGCGGGCGCTGGGTCCGCGGCGAGTGGTCGGACCTGCCGGGCTGGGACGCGGACCAGACGCTGATGGCCTGGCCCGCCCTGCAGCGCAGTTGCGACAAGGTGATCACCGCCACCAACGGCGGCAACACCACCGGCCGCGGCTTGGCGGCAGCCAGCATCGCCACCGGCACGGTCAGCTTCAACCCGTTTGCCTTCGCCTCGGAATGGAACGCGCTGTGCCGCGAGGTGCGCCGCCTCGGCCCCGGGCCGAACGAAATGCAGGTGCGGCAGTTGCTCCAGTCCCGGCTGCAACCCTGGCGTGTCGAGAGCGCCGAAGGCAAGCCCGACGGCCTGATGACCGGCTACTTCGAGCCGCTGCTGGAAGCCAGCCGCGTGCGCACCGAGCGCCACACCGTGCCCGTGCATGGCCTGCCAGCCGACTACGGTGTGCGCAAACCTTGGTTCACCCGCGGCGAGATCGACACCCAGCCCGCCGCGCAAGCCGCCCTGAAAGGCCGCGAGATCGCGTGGCTGACCGACCCGATGGACCTGCTGCTGGTACAGATCCAGGGTTCCGGTCGGTTGATCTTCACCGAGCCGGGCGGCGTGCGGCGCATGGTGCGGCTGGCGTTTGCCGGGCACAACGACCAGCCTTACCAGTCGGTCGGCCGCTGGCTGGTCGAGCAGGGCGCCTTCACGCTGGAGCAGGCGAGCTGGCCGGCGATCCGCCAGTGGTCGCGCCAGAACCCCCAGCGCATCAAGGAAATGCTGGCCGTCAACACCCGCTACGTCTTCTTCCGCGAAGAGCCGCTGGCGGACCCGGCGATCGGCGCAGTCGGCGCGCAGGGCGTGCCGCTGACACCGGGCCGCTCCATCGCGGTGGACAAGGACAGCATTCCCTACGGCACCCCCGTCTGGCTCGCCAGCACCGAGCCGCAGGGCTGGAGCCAGAACCCGCCGCCCGCCCGCCCGCTGCAACGGCTGGTGCTGGCGCAGGACACCGGCAGCGCCATCCTCGGTGCCGTGCGTGCCGACTACTTCTGGGGCTGGGGCGACGGCGTGGAAGAGCGCGCCGGGCGGACCAAGCAGCCGCTGAAGCTGTGGGTGCTGTGGCCGAAGTGACCCGCTTCGGGACGCGGGAGGTTCAGCTCGCTTCGATCCGGTCGCGCCCGGCTTGCTTGGCGCGGTACATCGCCTGATCTGCACGCTCGATCGCACTGTCGACGTCACCTTGCCCCAGGCAGCCGGTGACGCCGGCCGAAAAGGTAAGCTGCAGGCCCGGCGCCACCTCGTCGAACGGTGAAGCGCGCAGACGCTCGCGCAGACGCTCCAGGCACTGCTGCGCCGCCTCGATCGAGGTGTCCGGCAGCATCAGCAGAAACTCCTCGCCGCCCCAGCGCGCCATCACGTCGCCACCGCGCAGCTCGGACTCGACCCGGTGCGCGAAACCCCGCAGCACCTGATCGCCACCTGCGTGACCATGTTCATCGTTGATGCGCTTGAAGTGGTCCAGATCGATCAGCGCGACCGCCAGCGGCAGCTTCTTGCGCGCCTGGCGGGCGGTTTCGGTGGCGAGATGGTCGAGGATGGCGCGGCGGTTGGGCAGGCCCGTCAGCTCGTCGCGGGTGGCGAGTTCGCTGATGCGGGCCAGCGCGTGCTGCAACGCGACACGCTGCTGCTGGTGCTGCTCGCGCAGCTGCGTCACCCGCATCGCCAGCAGCGCCACCCCCGCCAGCACGACGGTGGTGTAGGCCAGGTTCAGCGCCTCGACCTCGGCCGGAAAGTGGAAGGCATCCGACAGGACCAACCAGCGGGACGCGGCCCCGAGCAGCAGGAGCGCCGCCGCCGCCAGCCCCAGCGCCTCGCGCGGGCCGAGCCGGAACATCGCGAACACGACCACCAGCACCAGCAAGCCCAGCGCCGCGCCACGCACCGGCCCCGTGACCAGGTAGATCCACACGGCACCCAGCAAACCCACAATCGACTGCGGCAGCGTCAACGACGGCTCGCACCCGAAGCGCTGTTGCAGCGCCAGATTCAGCCCGCTGCGCATCAGCCCTGCAAAGACCACCCCGCTGCCCAGCCCAGCCACTCCCAGCGGCAGCGCCGCGCGCGTGCTGACCAGATCCATGCGCCACTGCCAGGCCAGCACCAGCGCCAGCAAGGCATACGCCCCCAGCGCCAGCAGGCTCTGGGTCACGCGCCAGCGTTGCGGACCGGCCGGGCCGAGCAGCCAGTCGGCCGCGGGGGTTGTTGAGTTGTTCACGAAATAGCCGGATTCTCGGTGTAATCAATGTCAATCTTCACTGATTCCATGCAATTTTCCCACCCCTCAGGCCCGCCCGCCTGAATGCATGAGGTGCGACAGCGGCCAGGCTGCGCCGGCTTTCACTTCGCCCAGCGAAAAGCTGGTGTGCATGTCCTTGACGTGGGGCAGCGTGAACAGCGCCTCCCTCGCCCACCGTGAGTAGGCATCGAGGTCGGTCGTGACGACATGCAGCTCGAAGGTGCCGGTGCCGCTGATGTAGTGGCAGGCGACGACCTCCGGCATCGCCCGCAGCGCCGTCTCCAGCCCGCGCACCGCGTCGGCGTTGTTGCGGTCGGCGTCCACGCGCACGAAGGCGAGCACGCCCAGGCCGATCTTGCGGCGGTCGATCTCGGCCCGGTAGCCGGTGATGTAGCCCTCCTCTTCGAGCCGCTTGACGCGCCGCCACGTCGGGGCCGCGGACAGGCCGATGCGGGTGGCGAGTTCGGCGTTGGTGAGCCGGGCATCGCGCTGCAACTCGGCCAGGATGGCAATGTCGTAGCGGTCGAGTCCACCGTCGGCAGAGATACGGGTTTTCCCTGAACTGGAAGATTGCGGCAATGCTGTTTCGTTCATGGACCAGTCTTGTTCAAATGCTTGCTGCGGACAGTGTAAGCAGGGCATGAAAAGAAAACACCTGTCGGGCGTGGATGCCTACACTTTCTGGCATTGGCGACCCGTCCGGTTGCCCGCGCTGGAGTCCTTGCATGAACGCCCCCCTGCCCGATGCCGTCCGCCGCTCGCTCGATGCGGTCACGCTCGACGACAAGTACACGCTCGGCCATGGTCGCGCCTTCATGAGCGGCGTGCAGGCGCTGGTCCGCTTGCCGATGCTGCAGCAGCAGCGCGACAAAGCGGCCGGCCTGAACACCGCCGGCTTCATCAGCGGCTACCGCGGCTCGCCGCTCGGCACGTATGACCAGTCGCTCTGGGCCGCGAAGCGACACCTCGCCGCGCAGAACATCGTCTTCCAGCCCGGCGTGAACGAGGAACTCGCCGCCACCGCCGTCTGGGGCACGCAGCAGCTCGACCTGTTCCCGCAGACGAAAAAGCACGACGGCGTGTTCGGCCTCTGGTATGGCAAGGGGCCGGGCGTGGACCGCTGCGCCGATGTCTTCAAGCACGCGAACATGGCGGGCACGGCGCGGCATGGCGGCGTGCTGGCGATCGCCGGCGATGACCATGTCGCCAAGAGCAGCACCGCCGCGCACCAGAGCGACCACATCTTCAAGGCGTGCGGCATCCCGGTGTTCTTCCCG
>JBEANV010000351.1:0-3264 GCA_041165285.1 Pseudomonadota bacterium
ATTACCTGACGCACAAGGCGGAGATGCTCGGCTACCACCCGCAGGTGATCCTGGCCGGGCGGCGCATCAACGACGGCATGGGCAAGTACATCGCCGAGCAGACCGTCAAGCAGATGATCGCGGCGGGCAGCTACATCAAGGGCGCGCGGGTCAACGTGCTGGGGCTGACCTTCAAGGAGAACTGCGCCGACCTGCGCAACAGCAAGGTGGTGGACATCATCCAGGAGCTGCGCAGCTACGGCGTCGAGGTCTTCGTCCACGACCCGGAGGCGGACCCGGAGGAGGCGATGCATGAATACGGCGTGCGCCTGCTGGGCTGGGACGAACTGCCGCGCGCGGACGCCGTGGTGGCGGCCGTGGCGCACCGGCGCTTCCGCACGCTGGGGGCGGATGACCTGGCGCGCAAGCTGGTCAAGGGTGGGTGTGTGATCGACGTGAAATCGGCGTTCGACGCGCCGGCGCTGGTGGCTGCGGGGCTGCGCGTATGGCGTCTCTGATCCACCGCGTGGTACGTCGCCTGGGCGCCGAGGCAGCGCGGGACGAGTCTGCCGGCCTGGCCGAAGAAGTCCCCGTCGCCCTGGTCTACAACGGCATCTCCCACGCCGTGATGCTGGCCACGCCGCAGGACCTGGAGGACTTCGCGCTCGGCTTCTCGCTGTCCGAGGGCATCATCGACCGCGCGGAAGACCTGCTCGACTGCGAGACCACGCCCAGCGACCTGAGCGTGTCCGAGTCGCTGGCGGGCGTGCCGGAACAGGGCCTGTCGCTGGAGCTGAAGGTGACGCTGCGCTGCTTCATGCGCCTGAAGGAGCGGCGCCGCACGCTGGCCGGGCGCACCGGCTGCGGGCTGTGCGGCACCGAGAGCCTGGCCGAGGCGATCCGCCCGGTGCGGCGCGAGGTGGTGCCGGTCGTGGTGTCCGCCACTGCGCTGGCCCGCGTGATGGCCGAGATGCCGGCGCACCAGACGCTGTCGCAGGCGACGGGCGCCACGCACGCGGCGGCCTGGTGCGGTCTGGACGGCGCGCTGCGCCTGATCCGCGAGGACGTCGGCCGCCACAACGCGCTCGACAAGCTCATCGGCGCCATGGCGCTGGCCGAGGTTGATCCGGCCGATGGCTTCATCGCCGTGACCAGCCGCGCCAGCTACGAGATGGTCTACAAGACGGCGAGCGCCGGTGTCGGGCTGCTGGCCGCCGTGTCCGCGCCGACCGGGCTGGCGGTGCGCACGGCGGAGGCGGCGGGCATGGCGCTGGCTGGTTTCGTGCGCGGCGAGCGGGCCACGCTCTACAGCCACCCGCTCGGGGTGGTCTGAGCGGGCTTCATGCCCAGGTGACTTCGCTGGCGAAGAGGTAGCCGGCGCCGTAAACGGTGCGGATCAGCTTCGGGTTCTGCGCATCGATTTCGAGTTTGCGGCGCAGGCGAGAGATGCGCACGTCGATGCTGCGGTCCATGGGCGAGAGGTCCGGGTCGCCGCAGATCTGCTCGCGGGCCAGGATGCGGTTGGGGCGCTGCAGGAAGGTACACAGCAGCTTCGCCTCGCCGGAGCTGAGGGTCCATTCCTGCTGGTCGGCCCCGCGCAGGGTGTTGGTGTCGGGGTGGAAGGTCCAGCCGCTGAACCGCGCTTCGGCGGGGCGGCGGTCGTCGTGGTGCAGCCCGCTGGTCGCGCTGCGGCGGCGCAGGATGCTGCGCACGCGGGCCACCAGTTCGCGCGGCTCGAAGGGCTTGGTCACGTAGTCGTCCGCGCCCAGCTCCAGCCCCATCACCCGGTCGCCCAGGTAGGCCCGGCCGGTGAGGATGAGCAGCCCGCAGTCGTGGCGGCGCTGGATTTCCTGCACCAGGTCCATGCCGTCGGCATCGGGCAGGCCGAGGTCGATGATGCACAGGTCCGGCTTGCCGGTGCGCAGCTGCTGCCGCAGTGCGGCGGCGCTGCGGCAGACCTCGGTGTCGAAGCCGAAGTCGCGCAGCACGGTGTCCAGCAGCCGGGCCACGTCCGGGTTGTCCTCGACGATGAAGATGCGGGGGGTCATGGGGTGGGGAGGTTGTCCAGTGCGTCGCCCAGCTCGCTGCTCGAAAACGGCTTGCGCAGCAGCGGCCCGCCGTCCGGCGGCACGTTCATCTCGTCGGCGTAGCCGCTGATCAGCAGGATGCGCATGTCGGGGTGGTGCAGGCGCGCCTGGCGGCTCAGCTCGCGGCCGTCGAGCCGGCCGGGCATGACGATGTCGCTGATCAGCAGGCCGATGCCGGGCACGCTCTGCAGCAGGTCGAGGGCCTCCTGCGCGTGGGCGGCCTCGATCACCGGGTAGCCCATGCCGACGAGCTGGCGGCGGATGACGCGGCGCAGTTCGTCGTGGTCCTCGACCAGCAGCACCAGCGGGCGGGCGTCCTCGGCGGTGGCGGAGTCGGGGGACGGGGTCGGGCGGGGCAGGGCGGCGGGCTCGTCCAGCCCGTCGTCGGCGAGGCCGGCGGGGCCTGCCTGTGGCAGCAGCAGGCTGACCTGCGTGCCCTCGCCAGGGCGGCTGTGCAACACCACGCCGCCGCCGCTCTGCTTGGCGAAGCCGTAGACCATCGACAGCCCCAGCCCGCTGCCGCTGCCGAAGCGTTTGGTGGTGAAGAAGGGCTCGAAGACGCGGGCCTGGGTGGCGGCGTCCATGCCGATGCCGGTGTCGGCCACGGTGATGCGGACGTAGTCGCCGGGTGACACATCCACTGCGGCGGCGGCCTGGCGACCCAGGTGGACCGGATGGGCCTCGATGCGCAGCTCGCCGCCCTCGGGCATGGCGTCGCGGGCGTTGATGGCGAGGTTGACGAGCGCGCTTTCCATCTGGTGCGCATCGGTGAGAACCAGCACCGGTGCGCCGGGCTCCGGTGCGACCACCACCACCCGCACCGACTCCGGCAGCGAGCGCCGCAGCAGCTGCACCGCGTCGTCGATCAGCTCGGCCACCTCGACCGGCTGCGGTGCCAGCGGCTGCTGGCGGGCGAAGGCCAGCAGGCGGCGGATCAGCTCGGCGCCGCTGTGGGCCGCCTTGAGCGCGGGGGTGAGGAACTCGGCCATCTCCGGGTCGTCGGGATGGCGGTCACGCAGCGCGGCGAGGTTGCCGATCATCACCGCGAGCATGTTGTTGAAATCGTGCGCCAGGCCGCCGGTGAGCTGGGCGACGGCTTCGAGCTTCTGGGCCTGGACGATGGCGACCTGCGCGTCCTTGAGCTGCGTGATGTCCACCGAGAGCACGAAGCAGCCGAGCACCTCGCCGTCCGGGCCGA
>JBEANV010000352.1:0-4909 GCA_041165285.1 Pseudomonadota bacterium
AGCGTCCGCACCCGCATTGCCCCTGCTGACGCTGGAGAAGCTGACGTACCGCTTCGTCTGGGCCGGCTTTGTCGTGCTGTCGCTGGCCTTGGCGCTCGGGGTATGGTTCACACCCGTCTGGCACTGGGACCACAAGACCGTGTTCTCGCTGCTCGGCTGGGCGGTATTGGCGGGCCTGCTGGCCGGTCGACAGGCGTTTGGCTGGCGCGGACGGCTGGCCACGCGCGGGCTGTATGTCGGTGCGGCGCTGCTGCTACTGGCGTATGTGGGTTCGCGCTTCGTGCTGGAGGTGCTGCTGCACCGCACGGTGGTCAGCGCGCTGGCCGGAGCCGGTGTCGGGCCATGAAGCTGCTGCTGATCCTGCTGACGGTGCTGGCGGTCGTGTGGCTGCTGCGCGGTGCGCGGCGTGTGCCGCCACCGGCGCGCCGCAACGACGCTCCGGCTGAGGATGCGTCCCGCCGTGCCGTGCAGACCCTGGCGCGCTGCGCCCACTGCGGCCTGCACCTCACGTCGGCCGACAGCGAACAGCGCGACGGGCAGTCGTACTGCTGCGCAGCGCATCGGCGAGCGGGGCCGCGTGCGCCCTGACCCCCACTGGTTCACGACGCTGGGCTTCGGCCTGGAGCGCACGCAGCCGATGGCGCTGGGCCGTGGCGACACGCATCCGCTCGATCCCGCCGCGGCGCAATCCCCGGCCACCATGCCGCCCGTGAACCAGGCGCCGCCGCTGCCGCCCCGCAGCCCCCGCATCGACCCGCCTGCGTCCTTCCAGCGCATCTTCCGGGCCTTCACCATCGCCCGGACCTTGCTCGGCCTGCTGCTGCTGGGTCTCCAATGGCTGGTGGTGGCTTATCTGAGCGGGCGGCCGTTGTGGGCCTCGCTGCTGGTGTGCGGTGCGCAGGTGCTGGCCACCCTGGCTGTGCTGGCGTGGCCTGTGCCGCCGACGGGCTATATGGCGCCCTCCGGACACCTGCGCCGACGCTGGGCGCTGGCGACGGTCGGCGTGGATCTGCTGGCCTTCACGCTGCTGCTGTTCGCGGCGGTGCCGGCCGTGAACGTCGCCGCGCTCTACATGCTGCCGGTGCTGATGGCGGCCACGCTGATGCCACGCCACCACGCGTATGGGGTCGCGTCCGGCGTGGTGCTGCTGCTCCTGGGCGAGGCGTGGTGGGTGTCGAGTGCGGACGAGCTGGCCGCGGCGCTGATGCGGGCAGGCCTTGCCGGTGGCGGTGTGTTGACCGTCGCATTTCTGGCCGCGCAGTTGTCGGACCGCCTGGCCCGACAGGAGGTGGCGGCACGCAGCACGCTCGAACTGGCCCGCCAGCAGGCGCGCCTGAACCGGCTGATGATCGAGGAGATGCAGGACGGCGTCATGGTCGCTGACCGCGAGGGGCGGGTTCAGGCGGCCAATCCGGCGGCGTTGCAGCTCATCGGGGCGCCCAAGACGCGGCGTTTCATGCCCTTCGATCTCCATAATCTGCCGGCCTGGGCGCCGCTGCGCGACGCGCTGGCACGGGGCTACGCCAGCGGTGTCTGGCCCGAAGGCGGGCAGGAACTCAGTCTGCGCCTGGCCCTGGCTGGCACGGACACCCCTGCCGAAGAGCGCCCGCTGCGGGTGCGCATGCGCTTCACGCGGCGGCGCGATGCACGCTCGGGCGAGGCGCTGTGCGTGCTGTTCCTGGAGGACGTGCGCACGCTGCGCCAGCGGGCACGCCAGGAAAAGCTCGCCGCGATGGGACGCGTCTCGGCTGGCATCGCCCACGAGATCCGCAACCCACTGGCCGCCATCGCCCAGGCCAATGCGCTGCTCGCCGAAGACCTCACCGACCCTGGCCAGCAGCGCCTGAGCCGCATGGTGGCCGACAACGTCGAGCGGCTGCAGCGCATCGTCGATGACGTGGCCGAGGTGTCGCCGGGCGGGTCGAGCGATGCGCCGGTGATCGAGCTGGGCGCCGAGGTGGTGCGGTTGTGTGCCGAGTGGTCGCGCACGGCCGGGCTATCGGGCGATGACCGCAGCGCGCTGTTCGTTGATGTGGGCGACGAGCCGCTGCCGGTGCGTTTCGACCCGGAGCACCTGCGCCGGGTGCTGGTCAACCTGCTGGACAACGCGCTGCGCCATGGCAGCGACCAGCCGCATGCGGTGTGGGTGCGCGTGGCGTCCCGGGCCGAAGGCCGCATCGAGCTGTCGGTGGCCAGCGACGGCGAGGTGATCGCGCCCGATGTGGAGCCGCACCTGTTCGAGCCGTTTTTTTCCACCCGCAGCCGGGGGACCGGGCTGGGGCTGTACATCTGCCGCGAGCTGTGCGCGCGCTATGGCACCTCGATCGACTTCCGGCCGCGTGGACCTGGCGCCCGCCACCGCAACGTCTTCCTGGTGGCGATGCCGCGTGTTGCCCTTTCACCGGTTGAATCCGCCGCATGAGCCCTCCCGTCCCGCCCCGATTGCTGGTCGTCGATGACGAGCCGGATCTGCGTACGCTCTATGAGCTGGCGCTGCTGCGCGAGGGCTACGACATCGAGACGGCGGGCACGGTCGAAGAAGCCTGGATGCTGCTGACCGCCGCCCGTTACAGCGCCATCATCACCGACATGCGCCTGCCCGACGGCACGGGGCTGGACCTGTTGCGCCGTCTGGAGCAGGCCGGGCGGCCCGAGAGGACGATCGTCATCACCGCCTACGGCTCGGCCGAGAACGCGGTGCAGGCGCTCAAGTCCGGTGCCTATGACTACCTGACCAAACCGGTCGATCTGCGCCAGTTCCGCAGCGTGGTGGCCTCGGCGTTGGGCCGGTTGGCGCCGCCAGCAACGGGTGCTGCGCCGCGCGCCGCCCGCCCGCCATCCCGCGGCCCTGCCGAGCCGCGTGTGGCCAACGCCTTGCAGCGCATGGGCGGGCAGACGCCGGTGATGCAGCAGGTGCGGGTGCTGATCGACAAGGTCGCGCGCAGCATGGCGCCGGTGCTTGTCCACGGCGAGTCGGGCACCGGCAAGGAACTCGTGGCACGCGCCATCCACCAGGTCGGGCAGCGGGCGGGCGGGGCGTTCATCGCGGTCAACTGCGGCGCAATCCCCGAGCCGCTGCTGGAGGCGGAGTTTTTCGGCTACCGCAAAGGTGCCTTCACCGGAGCGAACGAGGACCGCGAGGGTTTCTTCCAGGCGGCCTCGGGCGGCACGCTGTTCCTCGACGAGATTGGTGATTTGCCGCTGGCGATGCAGAGCAAGCTGCTGCGGGTGGTCCAGGAGCGGGCGGTGCGGCCGGTGGGCACGGTGGCAGAGGTGCCGCTGGATGTGCGCATCGTCAGCGCCACGCACAAGGATCTGGGGGCGGAAGTGGCGGCCGGGCGTTTTCGCCAGGATCTGTACTACCGGCTCAACGTGATCCAGATCCGTGTGCCACCGCTGCGCGAGCGGCTCGATGACCTGCCGCTGCTGTGCGAGGCGGTGCTCGCGCGGGTGGCGGGTGAGTCAGCGCTGGCGGAGGCGCCGAGGCTGACGGGTGCCGCGCTGCAGGCGCTGGCCGGCCACGCGTTTCCGGGCAATGTGCGCGAACTGGAGAATCTGCTGCACCGGGCCGTGGCGCTGTCGTCGGGCGGCCTGATTGACGTGGCGGACCTGGGGCTGGTGGTGGCACCGGCCGGCTTGCCAGCGGTTGCTTCCGTCGTGGAATGCGCGAGCGAGGCGCCGGTCATGGTTTCGCCCGCAGGGGCGGTGGCCGGGGGGGGCCGGGTGGTCCCCGCCGATCTGGTGGCCTACCTCGACGAGGTGGAGCGCGAGGTGCTGGTGCGTGCGCTGGAGCACCACCGCAACAACCGCACCGCCGCGGGTGCCGCGATGGGCCTGACGCTGCGCCAGATGCGCTACCGCATGGCGCGGCTGGGCATCCAGGTTGCCAGCGATGTGCTCACCGTCGAGGACGCCGATCCACTGGGCGATCTGGCGCCATGAGTCGCGGCATGCGCAGCCGGCGTCATGCGCTGCGCCGGGGGACGTGGCTGGACGGCTGGTACCGCGCCGCGCGCCGGGTGCCGAGTCCCAACTTCGGGCCTCGCCCGCCCGATCAGCCGGTGCGGCTGGCGGTGATGCATTCGATCAGCTTGCCGCCGGGGGTCTACGGCGGTGACGCGATCGAGCGGTTTTTCACCAACCAGCTCGATCCTGCCGGCCATCCCTATTTCGCCGGATTGGCTGGCGTGGCGGTTTCGGCACATTTCCTGGTACGACGCGGTGGCCAGATCGTGCAGTTCGTCAGCGTCCGGGACCGGGCCTGGCACGCCGGTGCTTCGGCCTGGCGCGGGGTGCCGAACTGCAACGACTACTCGCTGGGGATCGAACTGGAGGGGCTCGAAGGCCAGCGTTTCGAGGTGGCGCAGTACCGCGCGGCGGCCCGTCTGCTGCGTGACGCCGCGTCCGTCTGGCCTGTCGCGGAAGTGGTCGGTCACGAACATGTGGCGCCCGGTCGCAAGGGCGATCCTGGCTCCGGATTCGACTGGCAGCGGCTGGCTCGTCTGCTGCGCCGCAGCACCCCGGTGTGGTACCAGGCGGGATGAAATGAAAATCTTGGTCAGTCCGTGATTTGTCAATGGGACACTAGCGGTAGTGTTGAAAATTTTCCAACCACACTACCGGTAGTGTGGTGATATTCTTGGACCCAAGAAACAAAGCCCAAGGCGCCTTCCCCGAGACGGTGCCTTTTTCTTTGTGTCGTCACGACAAGGCAAGACAAGAAGGAGCGCCAGCCCATGCAAACCGCCATCTCCAGCAACCCGTATTCCCAGCCCGGCACAGTGCCCGCCACGGGCGCCAGCACGGCCTCCGCCTACGCCGGTTACCAGATCATCCGCCGCAACGGTGCCGTGGTGGCCTTCGAGCCGCACAAGATCGCCGTGGCGATGATGAAGGCGTTCCTGGCGGT
>JBEANV010000353.1:0-6099 GCA_041165285.1 Pseudomonadota bacterium
GACGGCCTGATGGACAACGCCGCCACCGTGGGCGCCCACCTGAAGGCCAGCCTGCTGCGTGAACTCGAAGGCGTGGCGGGCGTGGCCGAGGTGCGCGGTTACGGGCTGATGATCGGCATCGAGCTGGACCGCAACTGCGGCGAGATCCTGACCCGCGCGATGGAAGCCGGCCTGCTGCTCAGCGTGACCGCCGACCGCGTGATCCGCCTGGTGCCGCCGCTGATCCTCACCGCTGCGGAGGCCGACGAGATCGTCAGCATCCTCTGCCCGATCATCAAGACTTTCCTTGCCGCGTGATGCGGCCCCTTCGTCCCATGAAACCAGGCATGAGTCTCATGAAGCACTATCTGCAATTCAAGGATCTGCGGGCCGAGGAATACAGCTACCTGTTCGAGCGCGCCCGCATCATCAAGCGGCGTTTCAAGAACTACGAGCGTTACCAGCCGCTGGCCGACCGCACGCTGGCGATGATCTTCGAGAAGGCGAGCACGCGCACCCGCGTGAGCTTCGAGGCCGGCATGTACCAGATGGGCGGCTCGGTCGTCCACCTGACCACGGACGGCAGCCAGTTGGGTCGCAGCGAGCCGATCGAGGACTCGGCGCGCGTCATCAGCCGCATGGTCGATCTGGTGATGATCCGCACCTTCGAGCAGACCAAGATCGAAGCGTTTGCCGCGCACAGCCGCGTGCCGGTCATCAACGGGCTGACCAACGAGTTCCACCCCTGCCAGATCCTGGCCGACCTGTTCACCTACCTCGAACACCGGGCGCCGGTCGGGGCAGAGGGCTATGACATGAACAGCCTGAAGGGCAAGGTCGTGGCCTGGGTGGGGGACGGCAACAACATGGCCAACACCTGGCTGCAGGCGGCGGAGATCCTCGGCTTCACGGTGCATGTGAGCACGCCGGGCGGTTACGAAGTCGATCCGAAGGTGGCCGGGATCCGCTCGACCGACTGCTACAAGGTCTTCGACAACCCGCGCGATGCCTGCATGGGCGCCGATCTGGTGACCACCGACGTGTGGACCAGCATGGGCTACGAGGCCGAGAACGAGGCGCGCAAGACTGCGTTCGCTGATTGGTGCGTGGACACCGAGATGATGGCGCTGGCCCGGCCGGACGCGCTGTTCATGCACTGCCTGCCCGCGCACCGCGGCGAGGAAGTGGCGGCGGATGTCATCGACGGGCCGCAGTCGGTGGTCTGGGACGAGGCCGAGAACCGGATGCATGTGCAGAAGGCGCTGATGGAATACCTGCTGATCGGGCGGATTGGCTGATACCGGCAAGTTCAGGCCGCCAGCAGCGCATCCAGCGGGCTGCGCGTCGTGCCGGCGGCCATCTTGAGCACATGCGTGTAGATCATCGTCGTGCTCACATCGCTGTGCCCGAGCAGTTCCTGCACGGTGCGGATGTCAGTGCCGGCTTGCAGCAAGTGCGTGGCGAACGAGTGGCGCAGCGTGTGGACGGACACCGGCTTGGCGATGCCAGCCTCGGTGACGGCCAGTTTCAGTGCCCGTTGCAGGCGTTGTTCGTAGAGATGATGGCGCCGGATCACGCCTGATCGCGGATCGGTGGCCAGCGTCGGGGACGGGAACACCCAGAACCACGCCCAGGTTTCGCCGGCTCGCGGGTATTTGCGGTCGAGTGCGTGCGGTGTTTCGACGCCGGGTTGCTGGGCGGCACGGTCTGCTGTCCAGACCGCTCGGGCCTTGTCCAGTTGCGCGGACATCGGCGCCGCCAGTACCTGCGGCAGCATCACGACGCGGTCTTTCCCGCCTTTCGCTTCACGGACAGTGATGACCTTGCGAGGAATGTCGAGATCCTTGACGCGCAGGCGCAGACCTTCCATCAGGCGCATACCGGTGCCGTAGAGCAGTCGGGCGAGCAGGCCGGTTTCGCCTTCTGTTTTGGACAGCAAGGCGGTGACTTCTTCGATGGTCAGCACGGAAGGTATCCGGCGCGGGGCCGTGGGTCGCGCCATCTCGTTCATCCACGGCAGATCGACCCCGATGACCTCGCGGTACAGGAACAGCAGCGCCGACAGCGCCTGCTTGTGGGTCGAGACGGAAACTCGCCGCGCATTGGTCAGGTGGGTCAAGAAAGCCTCGACTTCGGTGGCGCCCATGTCGTTGGGATGGCGCACGCCGTGGAACCGGATGTAGGCCCGGCTCCAGAACAAATAAGCCTCCTCGGTCTTCAAGCTGTAGTGCAAGTACCGGATGCGTTCGCGCAGTTGGTCGAGCAGTCGCTTCGATTGCAATGGCGGACGATCAACCGATGGGCTGCGGCGAGGCGGGTGGTTCATGCTGGCAGTTTGGCGCGTGGGCTGCGGGCGTCAATCGCTCTGAAGGGGGAGAGGCCATGCGTTCAGGCACGTTCCGATGGACGCAGCCCGGGTCGGCGTTTATGCTGGTGCCTGCGCTGCGATGCTCACCTCGGTGCAGGGTTTCACGGGCCAATTTAGGGGGAAGTTATGCGTCACACTGCAGAGAAATATCAATGCCGACAACGACTTGCGCGCGACCCAGGCGCTGAGTTAGACGTCAGCGGTCAAGTTAGACGGCAGGGCCGTGAGGTCTAAATTACGTTGAACTAAACCGCTGAAGCGGTGGAGCTGCCGGGAGGCAGCAGAAGAGGCAAGAACGATCTACCTTGATCGATACGGGCATGAGCCTGTGCGACGATCAAGGAGAAGGCGATGGCAACGGAACTGAGGCAGCGCATGGTGGATGCGCTGGAGCTGCGGGGCATGGCGCGGCGCACACAAGAGGCGTACATCGACGCGGTGGCGCGACTGGCACGGCATTACCGGCGGCGCCCGGACAAGCTCGGCGCACAAGAGGTACAGCAGTATTTGCTGCACCTGCTGCGGGACAAGGGATTGTCGAGATCGAGTTTGAACCAGTATGGGTGTGCCTACCGGTTTTTCTACGGCAAGGTATTGGGGCTGGACGATTCGGCGTTTTATGTGCCGCTGGCCAAGGCGCCGCAGAAGCTGCCGGAGATACTCTCGCGGGAGGAGCTTGGCATGCTGTTCGAGGCGGCAGGGCATGACAAGGCGAGGACGTTCCTGAAGGTGGCGTACGGCACGGGGCTGAGGCTGACGGAGGTGTGCCATCTGCAGGTGCGTGACATCGACAGCCACGCGGACCGGATGTGCTTGAGGGTAGAGCAAGGCAAAGGAGCCAAGGACCGGTACGTGCCGTTGAGCGAGGACGTGCTGGGGGTTCTGCGCGGGTGGTGGCGCCAGACGAGGCCCGAGCGGTGGTTGTTCAGCGCGCCCCGCGACGCACGTCAGGCGATGGACGGGCTCAATGCCCAGCGGTGGTACCGGAGCGCGTGCCTGCGGGCGGGGATCACCAAGCACGGTGGGATCCACACGTTGCGCCACTGCTATGCGACACACCTGCTCGAAGCGGGAGTGGACCTGTACAGCCTGCAGCAGTGGCTGGGGCATCGACACCTGAGCACGACGACGCGGTATGTGCATCTGGCGCGACCGGAGGTGCCTGATGGGGTGAGGGGCAGGCCGCTGGCCCTGCTGGAGGCGTTGCCGCTGGCCACCAGAGCCAAGGCGCACTGAGGCCCGGGGGATGGTCACGACGCTGGCCGAGGTGCTGGAGCACTTCGGCGGTGAGTACCTGCGCGAGCACACGCTGAGCACGCCGCAGGCCAAGGCATGGCGGGCCATCGTGGGTTGCCGCACGCCTGCGCTGGGTGGGCAGCGGCATGCGTGTGACGGCTGCGGGGCGCAGCAGTGGCGCTGGCATTCGTGCCGCAACCGGCACTGCCCACGCTGTCAGAGCCGACAGCGCGAGGCGTGGCGGGTGGCTCGGCTGGGCGAGTTGCTGGAGGTGCCGTACAGCCACCTGGTGTTCACGCTGCCGCACGAACTCAACGCGCTGGCGGCCTGCCATGCGCGCTGGGTGTATGACACGCTGATGCAGTGCGCGGCGGCCACGCTCACCGAGTTCGCGGCCAACCCGCGCTGGCTGGGGGGAACGGGGGCGTTCACGCTGGTGCTGCACACCTGGACGCAGGACCTGCGCCGGCATGTGCATGTGCATGCGCTGATGGCGTGCGGGGCACTGCAGGCGGACGGCGACGGGGGTGGGCAGTGGCGCGCACCCGCCCGTGACGCCCGATTCCTGTTCCCGGTCCGGGCGCTGTCGAAGGTCTTGCGGGGCAAGTTCCTGCAGGCGTTGCAGCAGGCCAGCGCCGCAGGGGTGCTCACCCGCGACCCGGCCGACACGTCCCAGGCCCGCGGGCAGCGACTGCAGGCGCTGCGCCGCCACGACTGGGTGGTCTATGCCAAGACGCCCATGGCCGGCCCGGCGGCCGTGCTGGACTACCTCTCGCGCTACACCCACCGCACGGCCATCGGCCACGAACGGCTCTTGGGCATCCGGGAGGGTGCCGTGCTGCTGCGTGTGCGCGCCGATGACCAGGGCGGCAAACGCACCATCGCCGTGCCCGGTGCGCTGTTCATTGCCCGGCTGATGCAGCATGTGCTGCCCATCGGCTTCAAGCGCATCCGCCACTACGGCCTGCTCGCTCCGGCAGCCAAGGCACAGCGTCTGGCCCTGGCACGGCGCCTGCTGGCCATGCCTCAGCCCAACCCCACCGCCCGTGAGCAGGCCCGGGACTTCATGCGCCGGGTGGCGGCCATCGACATCGAGGTCTGTCCGCACTGCCAGCAAGGGCGCTGGCGTCTGGTGGAGGTGATCGCGGCGGCTTCGGTCCGGCGGCCTGCCTCTGTGCCGCCTTGTCGAGGGCCGCCGCCATGACCGCCACGCTCCTGCTGTGCGGTGCCTCCAACGCCAGTCTGGTGCTGGTGTGGGCGGGCTGCGGCCTTTGCGTCTCTGGCTGGTGCCACCGGACGCCGTGCCGGGTGGTCGGGTGGCCCTTGCACGCCATGAACCCGTGCTGCCACACCCCTGCTGACCACCTGCGCGACAACTTCGGCTTGTTTGTGGTTGTCAGCCGCCACCCCTGAAACTTACACTGCCCATGCCACCGTCATCCCGGCGGTTCAGTCCAACAAGGTTTATCCGGCGCCATGATCTGTTCTGCCTTTGTCCTCCGCTCGGCTTGGCGCCTGATAAACGCTATTCGTTAGGCCGCATCTGAACCGATCGGGTACCCTCAGCATAGAAAGGCAGACACTAATGACAGCATCCATCCGATTCCAATTGCTGTTCGTTTCAGCCGTGCTAGCTGGCGGATGTGCCAATAACACGCCTGCCTTCCCCGCGCCGAGTCCGAGTCAGTTGAAGGAAGTGAGAGCGCGTGCACCAGAAGACAGTGCAGCGCCACTGGAGTTTGTGCGAACACCAATTCCGAGTACACATCCACTTATCGGAGTCTGGCGGATCGAACTCGCGCGAGGGAATTGTGCTGAGGAATACGAACTTAGAGTTGACGGAACAAAGCGGTCTATGTCTGGCGAAGAGCGCAACGAATCAGAGTTCATGATTTCGCCGAGTACTCGTAGGACTTACTGGTACAAGTGGACGGACAAGATAACCAAGAATAACGGGAAGCCAGACTGTGCTGGTTCTTTTACAGCCGTGGGGCACACAGCCGTGAACCACGTCATCGTGCATCCGAGCGGCCAACGTTTCGCGCTCTGCGAGAAGGAAGACATGAGCACCTGCTACGCAGAGTTCTTCCGGCAGCTTCGCTAGTTGGAACGAGCAATGCGGCCTAACCCTTCCATCGAGCGGACCTCCACCGGCTTGGCCCGCTCCACTTCTCTTGTCTATGTTCCGTTGCGCGGGCCAAGCCAGTGGCGGCCCGCTCATGTCAAACGTTGATATGGCTAACTTCTGTCAATAAGGCGCACGAATTCCCCCGCAGAGCGGATGGTCAATTGACCCGATGGCCGGACGGGGAACGCGGCGGAGCGCTTGGTGCCACCTGTAAAGGTATTGCGACGGTTGATCATGCTGATATTCGAGGGTTGGATACCTCAAGACAAGTGTTCGTCGCAGGGCTGCCTTCGGTCTAGGGGCTGAGATTGCGCGGGGCGTTGCCGCCCGTTGCTCACCAATAACGTTGCCGAGGATTCCCATGTGGCCGCGGCTGCGCCGCGTTCCC
>JBEANV010000354.1:0-13484 GCA_041165285.1 Pseudomonadota bacterium
GCCGTGCTTGACCCCACTCCGCCCGCATCAACCAACCCGGAACCGCCCCATGAAAGTCATCACCGCCGACGACGTTGGCGCCCTCATCGCTGACGACGCCACACTCTTCCTGGGCGGCCTGGCCGTGTCCAGCCTGCCGGAAGAGGTGCTGCAAGGCCTGGAGCGCCACTTCCTGGCCACCGGCCACCCGCGCATGCTGAGCACCTGGGCCTGCGGCGCGGTGGGCAACTCCGGCGAGGCCGGCATGAAGCACTTTGCGCATGCCGGCATGATCCGCCGCGTCGTGGCCGGCCACTTCGGCCAGACCGGCAAGGAGATGATGAAGATGGTCTTCGACGGCGAGGTCGAGGCCTACAACTTCCCGCAAGGCACCCTCTCGCACCTCACCCGCCAGACCGCGAACCGGTCGCCCGGCGTGCTCACGCAAGTGGGCCTGGGCACCTTCGTGGATCCGCGCCAGGAGGGTGGCCGCATGAACAGCCGCTCCACCGAACCCCTGGTGAAGCTGGTGGAGTTCGAGGGTCAGGAGTGGCTGTACTACCCCGCGCCCAAGATCGACGTGGCCATCATCCGTGGCACGCTGGCCGACGAGCGCGGCAACATCACGCTCGACAAGGAAGGCGTGACCCTGGAGCAGCTCGCCATCGCCCAGGCCGCCAAGCGGTGGGGCGGCAAGGTGATCGTGCAGGTCGAGCGGGTGGTCAAGGCGGGCAGCCTGCACCCCCGGTCGGTCAAGGTGCCGGGCATCCTGGTGGACTACGTGGTGGTGGCCCAGCCGCACAACCACATGCAGAGCATCACCACGCAGTTCAACCCGGCGTTCAGCGGGGACGTGAAGGTGCCGGTGGACACGCTGGCGCCCATGCCGCTGGACGAGCGCAAGGTGATCGCTCGCCGCGCAGCGATGGAGCTGCGGCCTGGTGCCATCACCAACCTGGGCATCGGCATCCCGGCGGGAGTGCCGTCGGTGGCAGCCGAAGAGGGCGTGGCCGACCAGCTCACGCTGTCGATCGAGGCGGGTGTCAACGGCGGCGTGCCCGCGCAGGGGGGCGATTTCGCGCTGGCCTACAACCCCGAATCCATCATCGAGCAAAGCGCCCAGTTCGACTTCTACGACGGCGGCGGCCTGGACGCCAGCTTCCTGGGGCTCGCCCAGACGGACGCCCAGGGCAACGTCAACGTCAGCAAGTTCAATGGGCGGCCGGTGGGCTGTGGGGGCTTCATCAACATCACCCGCTCCACCAGGAACCTGGTGTTCTGCGGCAGCTTCACCGCAGGTGGGCTGGACGTGGTGGTGGGCGACGGCAAGCTGACCATCCGCCAGGAAGGCAAGGTGAAGAAGTTCATCACGCAGGTCGAGCAGATCACCTTCAACGGCCACGACGCCGCGCTGCGCCAGCAGAACGTCGTGTTCATCACCGAACGGGCGGTGTTCAAGCTCCGCGCGGAAGGGCTGGAGCTGGTCGAGATCGCCCCCGGCATTGACCTGGCGCGTGACGTGCTCGCCCACATGGACTTCGCACCCATCGTGCGCGACGTGAAAACCATGGACCCGGCGCTGTTCCAGCCCGTGTGGGGCGGCCTGAAAGCCGCACTCGCAGCCAAGGCGTCCTGACCCATCGCCCGAACCCCTCTCCATCCAGGAACCCGCATGCCCCTCGACAACTTCAAGCCCGTGGACGGTTTGCTTGCCTCGCTCAACCTGCTGCAGATCACCCAGGACGGCCCGGTGCTGCACCTGCGCCTGAACCGCCCGGCCAAGCGCAACGCGATCTCCGACACCCTGATCGCACAGATCCATACGGCGTTCGTCAACCTGCCGCAGGACGTGCGCGCCGTGCTGCTCAGCGGCGAAGGCGATCACTTCTGCGCCGGACTGGACCTGTCGGAGCTGGTGGAGCGCGACATCCTCGGCGCGGTGATGCACTCGCGCGGCTGGCACGCTGCCTTCGACGCGATCCAGTACGGCCGTGTGCCCGTGATCGCCGTGCTGCATGGCGCCGTGGTCGGCGGCGGGCTGGAGATCGCCGCGGCTTGCCATGTCCGTGTGGCCGAGCCGTCCGCCTATTTCGGTCTGCCGGAAGGCCAGCGCGGCATCTTCGTCGGTGGGGGCGGCTCGGTGCGTGTCCCGCGGCTGATGGGCACGGCACGCATGACCGACATGATGCTGACCGGCCGGGTGTTCAATGCCGTGGACGGCGAGCGATTCGGCCTCGTCTCGTACCTCACCGCACAGGGCGAGGCGCTGAACAAGGGCGCCGAACTGGCGCGCAAGATCGCCGCCAATGCCCCGATGACGGCCTTTGCCGTGATGCACGCGCTGCCGCGCATCGTCGAGCAGTCGCCGAACGAGGGCCTGTTCACCGAGTCACTGATGTCGGCGGTGGCCGCCAACACGCCCGAGGCGCAAAGCCGCCTCCGCGCCTTCCTCGAAGGCCGCGCTCCCAAGGTCGTCAAGGCCGACTGATCCACTCAGCACAGGAACTGAACCATGAACATGCAAGGACAAGCCGCGCTCGTGACCGGCGGTGGATCGGGTCTGGGGGAAGCGGTGGCCCGGCAACTCAGCGCAGCAGGCGCCAAGGTGGCGGTGCTCGACGTGAACGCGGCCAACGCCCAGCGCGTGGCCGCCGACATTGGCGGCCTGGCCTGCGTCTGCGACATCACCGACGCGACCTCTGTCTCCGCCGCGCTCGATGCGGCGGAGGCGGCGCATGGCCCGGCCCGCATCCTGATGAACATCGCCGGCATCGGCACCGCCAAGCGCGTGGTGCAGCGCGACGGCTCGCCCGCCCCGCTGGAGGACTTCGAGCGGGTCGTGCGGATCAACCTCATCGGCACCTACAACGTGATCCGGCTCGCCGCGGCGCGCATCGCCAAGCTCGACCCCCTGGCCGGCACCGACGGCGAGCGTGGCGTGATCGTCAACACGGCCTCGGTCGCCGCCTTCGACGGGCAGGTGGGCCAGGAAGCCTACTCGGCGTCCAAGGCGGGTGTGGCAGGCATGACGCTGCCGCTGGCGCGTGACCTGGCGCAATGGGGCGTGCGGGTCTGCACCATCGCGCCGGGCCTGTTCGCCACGCCGCTGATGCAGCAGTTGCCCGAAGCGGTGCAGCAGTCCCTGGCGGCATCCATTCCCTTCCCCAAGCGTCTGGGTCATCCCGAGGAGTTTGCGGCGCTGGCCCTCCACATCGTCGGCAACGGGCACCTCAACGGCGAGGTGATCCGGCTGGATGGTGCCTTGCGCATGGCCCCGCGCTGAGCTTGTCGATGCGGCCGTCGAGACATTCCCCATGAACCCGTACCGTCCTCCGCTGGAAGAGATCCAGTTCGTCATCGAGCACGTCCTGCAGGCGCCCGCACGCTGGGCCGAGATGCCCGCCTTTCAGGAAGTGGACACCGCGCTGGCGTGGGAAGTGCTGCTGCAAGGGGGCCGCTTTGCCCAGGATGTGCTGGCCCCCCTCAACGGCCCCGGCGATCTGGAAGGCTGCCACTGGTCCCCCGAAGGCGTCACCACCCCGGCAGGTTTTGCCGATGCCTGGAACAGCTTCTCGGCGGGCGGATGGTCGGCCCTGGCCTGTGCGCCGGACAGTGGCGGGCAAGGGCTGCCGCTGCTGCTGAACGCCGCACTGGATGAAATGCTCGTCGCGGCCAACCACGCCTGGACCATGTACGCGGGTCTGCTGCACGGCGCACATGACGTGCTGCGCGCCCACGCCACGCCAGAACTGCGGGAGCGTTACCTCGCCCGCATCGTCAGCGGGGAATGGCTGGCGACGATGAACCTCACCGAGCCGCAGGCGGGCAGCGACCTGGGCTTGCTGCGCTCGCGGGCGGAGCCGCTGTCGCCGGGACCGGTGCGCAACGGCGATGCAGTGCGGGTCACGGGCCAGAAGATCTTCATCTCCGGTGGCGATCAAGACCTCACCGACAACATCGTCCACCTGGTGCTGGCCCGCTTGCCGAACGCGCCCGCCGGCACCAAGGGCCTGTCGCTCTTCCTGGTGCCCAAGGTGCTGCCTGGCGGCGACCGCAACACGGTGTACTGCGATGGCATCGAGAAAAAGATGGGGCTGAAGGGGAGCGCGACCTGCCAGATGCGCTTCGAGGGCGCCCAGGGCTGGCTGCTGGGAGAGCCGCACGCCGGGTTGGGGGCGATGTTCCTGATGATGAACGCGGCGCGTCTGCATGTGGCCCTCCAAGGGCTGGGTCACCTGGAAGCGGCGACACAGAAAGCCCACCACTACGCGCTTGACCGGGAGCAGATGCGTGCGCCGGCTCAGCCCGCCCATGCCGCCTCTGTAGGCTGTACCGCCCCGGCCCGTGCGGCCGACCCCATCGCCTGGCACCCCTCGGTTCGGCGAACGGTGCTGACCTTGACGGCGCAGACACAAGCCTCGCGGGTGATGGCGTACTGGACGGCCTGCCTGCTGGACGAGCACGACCACCATCCCGATGCGCAGCGCCGAGCCGACGCGGGCGAACTGGTGGCCTTGCTCACGCCGGTCGTCAAGGGCTTCCTGACCGACATCGGCCACCGTGGCACCGACGACGCCTTGGGCGTGCTGGGTGGCTACGGTTACATCCACGAATACGGCATCGAGCAGCAGGTGCGCGACAGCCGCATCGCCATGATCTACGAAGGCACGAACGAGGTGCAGGCCATCGACCTGGTCATGCGCAAGCTGCTGGGCAAGGGGCGGGGCCTGGCGCTGCTGCTGGAGGAATTCCGGCAGACCGCGAGTCGGTGCCAGGCCGCTTCTCTGGCCGTGGACGGCGAAGTCGCGTTGACCTTGGGCCGCCTGGCGCTGGCACTGGAAGAACAGGCGCAGGAAACCGCGCAAGCGGCGGTCACCCTGGCCGAGGCCCGCAACGAGGATGCAGAAGCGCCCTTTCGGGTGGCGGACGACGCGCTCCATGCCATGGGCCATGCGCTGCTGGCGTGGGCCTGGTCACGCATCGCCTTGGCGGCGGTGACGCTGGAGCCTTCCGAGTGGCAGCAAGAACGGCTCGGCTTGTGTGCCTTCGGCGTTGACTGGATGCTGCCGGCAGGCCAGTGGCGCTGGCGTCGCATAGCGAGTTGGCGGACCCCCTTGCCGTGGGTCTCGGGGTCCGCTGTCCACGGAGGCCGATGACGCCTCGGTTCACTCACCACATGGCTGGCTGGCCTGCGGAGGTGGCAGCAATGGGCCTAAAAACGGCAGTTGATCCCGATGGAAAGCGACGGTGAAGTTCTCGCTGAAGAACACGGGCGCACGCGGAGTCCTCCCTCAGTCAACCACAGTCCATGGCCGCAGTGGCCTGTTGCATCAACACGCGCAGCCAGACCAGACCTGGATCCAGCGTGCGGTACTTGTGCCATTGCATGACCTGTTCCAGTGCCGGCATGGGCAGCGGCACCGGCAGCAAGGCCAGTGGCAGCGAGGCCAGCACGCGGCGGGCCAGCCGCGCGTGCACGGTGGCCACCAGTTCCGTTCCCGCGACGAGAAAGGGCAGGGCCGAGAAGCTGTAACAGGTGACGGCAATGCGCCGCTTCAGGCCGTGCTGCTGGACAAACCAGCTCTCGAACGCCGGCTGTTCCGTCTGGAAGGGCTGCATCACGACATGGTTGGCCACTGCGTACTGCTTTTCGGTCAGGCCGGCGCGGGCGTGGAAGCTTTCACGCCAGACCGCGCAGACAAAGCTCTCCTCGAACAGGACCTCGGTCGGGTGGTCCGGCGAGCAATACGCCTTGGGAATGATGAGCAGGTCCGCCTCGCCGCGCTCCAGCGCACGGGCCGGCGCCGCGATCTGCGGCAGCAGCTTGAACCGCACGGTGCTGCCCTGCTGGGCGGCGATGGCCAGTGCGTGCGGCATCAGCATGCTCATCGAGTAGTCGGACATGAAGAGGGTGAACTCGCGGTCCGAGCGCGTGCAGTCGAAGTCCGGTTGCGCGGCAATCGACGTGTCGATGCGGACCAGCACGTCGCGCACGGCATCCTGCAGCGTCTGCGCCCGTGGCGTCAGCTCCATCTTGCGGCCAACCTGCACCAGCAGCTCATCCTCGAAGTATTCGCGCAGCCTGCCAAGTGCATTGCTCATGGCCGACTGTGACAGGTGCAGCCGCTCGGCTGCGCGGGTGATGTTGCACTCGGTGAGCAGTGCGTCGAGCGCCACCAGGAGATTCAGGTCGAGTTTGTTGAAGCGCATCAGGTGCTTTGACGGGTTAACCCTGAAAGTATTCAGGCAATCCATTCAACGAATGGATGCAAGCCATTTTGCGCATGACTGATCTGTTCGTAATCTCTCGTCAACCCCATCCCCCAATCCATTTGGAGGGGGTGTCGGGGTGGCCCCATGCGCTGGTTTTTCCGCAAGGGTTTGCCCCGCCGCCGCCCCACTCTTGCATGGGGGGGCGGCGAGAAGAGCGAAACCGTAACGTCGGCAATGACTGGTCGCGCAAGCGGCCCGGACAACCCACGATCCCACCACGAGGAGACAGACATGCCCATTTCCACCGGGTCTGCGCGGCAACAGACCGGCCTGCGGCTGACGCTGCTGGCCGCTGCCGCTTTGCTGGCCAGCGGCGCCCATGCCGTCGAAATCGACACCGGCAATCCCGACATGACGGTGCGCTGGGACAACACGTTCAAAGCCAGCGGCATGGTCCGCCTCAAGGACGCGGACCCCTTGCTGGCCAACTCGTTTGGCCCCGGCATTCCACAGGCGCTGAACCTGAATGCGGGCGACGACAACTTCCGCAACAAGGGCGTGGTCTCCAAGCGGGTGGACGTGCTCAGCGAGTTCGACGTGATCTACCAGAAGCGGTTCGGCCTGCGCCTGAGTGCAGCGGGCTGGTACGACGCGGCCTACCACGGCACGACCAACGCAGTGGACCAGCCCGGCCCGACGGCGATCCCGGGCGTGTTCGGTCCGGGCAATGGCCAGCCGGTCTACAACCAGTTCCCTGAAAGCACCAGCAAGCTTGCCGGGCGCAAGGCCGAAGTGCTGGACGCCTTCGTCTTCGGCGCCTGGAACCTGGGTGAGGACCAGAAGCTCACGGCGCGACTTGGCCGCCACGCGATCCAGTACGGCGAAAGCCTGTTCTTCGGCGACAACGGCATTGCCCGTGCGCAGGGACCGGTCGACGTGCTGAAGCTGCAGTCCTCGCCCAACGCGCAGTTCAAGGAAATCATCCGTCCGGTTCCGCAGATCTCGACGCAATTGCAACTGAGTCCGGGCATGTCGGTGGGCGGCTACTACCAGTTCGGCTGGGAAGCGGACCGCCTGGCACCGGCTGGCAGCTACTTCAGCACCGCCAACACCGGCTGGGGTTCGCCACTGCCGGAGTACGTCAGCATCCCGGCCGGTCCCGTCGCCGGCAACTACGTGCTGGCCCCCGGCAGCGACATGAAGCCGCCCAAATCAGGGCAGTTCGGCGCGCAGTTCAAGTGGCGCCTGGACGAGACGGACCTCGGCTTCTACGCCGTCCGCTACCACGACAAGAGTGGCCAGCTCTACTCGGCCCTGAACTTTGCCAACCCGCTGGCCAGCCAGTATTTCTATGTCTACCCGAAGGCCATCAATGCCTTCGGTTTCAGTGCCAGCCAGACGGTGGGCGATGCCAACGTGGCGCTGGAAGCCTCGGTGCGCACGAACATGCCGCTGGTGAACCACAACACGGTCTACCCCTTGGGCACGCCGCTGCCCGAACTGGCAACCGGCCGCACCGCGCACGTCAACCTGTCCTGGATGACCAGTCTGGCGCCCAATTTCCTGGCGCGTGAAGCCACGCTGCTCGGTGAAATCGCCTGGAACCGCGTCCTGTCCATGCGCGACCCGGCTGGTGCCCTGGATGGCGGACGCACCCGCGATGCGACGGCGCTGCAGTTCATCTTCTCGCCCAGCTACCGCCAGATCGCGGCGGGCCTGGACCTGAGCGTGCCGATCGGGCTGCGCTATGCACTCGACGGGCGCTCGGCCATCACGGGGCACTCCTGGGGTCCGCGCGGCACCGGCAGCGCCACCGTCGGCCTGGAAGGCAACTACGAAGGCGTCTGGCAGTTCACCCTGACCTACAACAAGTTCATCGGCAAGAGCGCGCCCTTCGTGGATTACACGACCTTTCACTACACCCAAGGCAACCCGCTGGCAGACCGCGACTTCGTCTCGATGTCCCTGCGGCGCACGTTTTGAATCCTAGGAGACTGACCATGATCCGCAACCAACTGGCACGCGCCGCCCTGCTGGCGTTGTTCGCACCGATGCTGTCGGCACACGCTGGTGTCAGCGCCGACGAAGCCGCCAAGCTGAAGACCGAACTGACCCCCTTCGGCGCCGAGAAAGCCGGCAACAAGGAGGGCACCATCCCGGCCTGGACGGGTGGCTACACCACGCCCATCGCGGGCGACAAGCCGGGCGGCACGCGCAGCGACCCGTTCAAGGCCGACAAGCCGCTGTACTCGATCACCGCGAAAAACGTGGACCAGTACGCCGACAAGCTGTCCGACGGCTCCAAGGCGATGTTCAAGAAGTACCCGGACTACCGCATCGACGTCTACCCGACGCACCGCAGTGCCGCTGCACCGCAATGGGTGTACGACAACACCTTCAAGAACGCGACGCGGGCGAAGGTGAATGGCGACATCGCGGAAGGCGCCTTCGGCGGCATCCCGTTCCCGATCCCGAAGAACGGCGCGGAGGTGATGTGGAACCACAAGCTGCGCTGGCGTGGCGCTTCGCTCACCAACACCTTCACCCAGTACCAGATCACGACCGACGGCAAGCCGGTGATGACGACCGATGGTGTGGCCGACATCCAGATGCCGTACTACTTCCAGGACAGCTCGCCAGAGGCCCTCGCCAAGCAGAACGAGTACTGGATGATCCGCGTGCTCAACATCGGGCCGCCCATCCGCGCCGGTGAAGCGATCGTCGGCCGCGTCCAGTTCGACGGTGCCAAGGACAACGCCTGGGTCTACCTGACCGGCCAGCGTCGTGTCCGCAAGCTGCCGAACCCCTGCTGCGACACGCCGACGCCGTCCACGGCGGGCGTGATGAGCTTCGACGAACTCGAGACCTTCGACGGGCGCCTCGACCGCTTCGACTGGAAGCTCGCGGGCAAGAAGGAGCTGTTCATCCCCTACAACAACAACAAGTTGTTCAGCGTCAAGGACGCCGACCTGCTGGGCAAGTTCCCGAACCCGGACCATCTGCGCTGGGAGCTGCACCGCGTCTGGGTGGTCGATGCGACGCTGCGTGCCGGCCAGCGCCACCAAGCGCCCAAGAGCCGCTACTACTGCGACGAGGACACCTGGCTCTGTGCGCTGGGTGAACGCTATGACGCCAATGGCCAACTGTGGAAGACGCTGTGGACGACGAACTTCGTGACGCCTGATCTGCCGGGCACGGTGGGGGGCAGCATGGGCTTCAACGACCTGATCGCCGGCACGGCGTTCATTGGCAACCTCTACGGCAGCAAGCCGGTGCAGTACGTGGTCAAGCCGCGCATGCCCGACAGCACCTTCACGCCGGACGCGATGGCCGGCGAAGGCGTGCGCTGAAGTGAGGAGCCGTCCTGTGTCCCCGAAGTTTTCTGTGCTGAACGCACTGGCAGTGGGCGTTGGCGCGCTGCTGGTCGCCCAGGCGGTCGGTGCTGCACCGACAGGTGATGCGCTCGACCGTGCGGCCGTGAGCGTGCGTTCGCCCGAAAGGGCGGTGCTGCTCGGTGCCGCCCTGGCGGGCACGCGCACCGTCGCGGTCGGCGAGCGCGGCATCATCGCGCTGTCAGACGACGGGGGGCGCAGGTGGCTTCAGGCCAGCAGCCCGACCAGCACCACCCTGACGACGGTACGCTTCGTCGATGCGGCCCGTGGTTGGGCCGTCGGGCATGGCGGCGTGGTGCTGGCCACCGAGGACGGGGGCAAGACCTGGACCCGCCAGCTCGACGGCCGGCGCCTCGCCCAGACCCTGGTGGACGCGGCGCGGGCCTCGGGAGATGCCCGGGCCACCCGGGACGCCGAACACCTGCTGGCCGATGGACCGGACAAGCCGCTGCTGGACCTGCTGGTGCTCGACCCGAAGCGGCTGCTGGTGGTCGGCGCCTACGGCATCGCGCTGGGCAGCGAGGACGGGGGCAAGACCTGGTCGTCGTGGATGCCGCGCCTGCCCAATCCGAAGGGGCTGCACCTCTACACCCTGCGGCAGCGCGGCGACACGCTGCTGCTCGCGGGTGAACAGGGCCTGGTGATGCTGTCGAGCGACGCGGGGCGCAGCTTCCGGCGCATCGAGACGCCTTACAAGGGCAGTTTCTTCACCGCTGAACTGCTGGCGGACCAGACCATCGTGCTGGCCGGCCTGCGCGGCACGGTCTTGCGCTCCGCTGACGCTGGTGCGAACTGGACGCCGCTGACCGTGCCGATGCCGGTCTCCATCACCGGATCATCCGTCGCCAGCGACGGGCGTCTGCTGCTCGCCAACCAGGCGGGCTTCGTGATGCGGCTGCAAGGCGACCAACTGCTGCCCCTCCATGCCACGCCGCTGCCGCCGCTGAACGGCCTGCTGCCGCACGCTGGCGGCGCCGTGCTCGCGCTGACCGTGCAGGGCGCCATGCCCGTGCCGACCGACTCTGGACCCGCCAAGTGATTGCCTCTTCGCCCAACAGCCCCGCCACCGGACTCGCGGAGTTCGATCCCCGCTCCGGTTCGCTCGTCGAACGTGCGCTGTTCAACCACCGGCTGGTCGTGGTGGTGCTGTGCGCCCTGGTCACTCTGCTGCTCGGCTGGCAGGCGACCCGGCTGCAGCTCCATGCCAGCTTCGAGAAGACGATCCCGACGAACCACCCCTACATCGCCAATTTCCTGACCTGGCAGAACCAGCTCACCGGACTGGGCAACGCGGTGCGCGTGGCGGTGGAGAACCCGACCGGCACGGTCTATGACGCCCAGTACCTGGAGACCCTGCGCAAGCTCAGCGACGAGGTCTTCCTGCTGCCCGGCGTGGCGCGCAACCAAATGAAGTCGCTCTGGACACCGACCACGCGCTGGGTGGGCGTCACCGAGGACGGACTCGAAGGCGGCCCCGTCATTCCCGATGGCTATGACGGCAGCCCGGCCAAGCTCCAGCAACTCGGTGCCAACATCGCACGCTCGGGCGAGATCGGCCAGCTCGTCGCGCTGGACGCGAAGTCAACGGTGATCTTCGTGCCGCTGCTGGCGCGCGATGCCGACGGCCAGCTCCTCGACTACGCCGCACTGGCCGGCAAGCTCGAAGCGATCCGCACCAAGTACGAGGCCCAAGGGGTTCGCCTCCACATCACCGGTTTCGCGAAGATCGTCGGGGACCTGATCGATGGTGTGCGCGAGGTGCTGCTGTTCTTTGCGCTGGCGGTCGCGATCGCCACCGCGATGGTGTTCTGGTTCACCCGCTGCGTGCGCTCGACGCTGCTGGTCGTCGCGGCCTCGCTGGTGGCGGTGGTGTGGCAACTGGGCCTGCTGCCGCTGCTCGGCTTCTCGCTGGACCCCTACTCGATCCTCGTGCCCTTCCTCGTCTTCGCGATCGGCATGAGCCACGGCGCACAGAAGATGAACGGCATCATGCAGGATGTCGGCCGTGGCACCCACAAGCTGGTGGCCGCCCGCTTCACGTTCCGCCGCCTGTTCCTGGCCGGACTGACGGCCTTGCTGGCCGATGCGGTCGGATTCGCCGTGCTGCTGGTGATCGACATCCAGGCCATCCGCGAGCTGGCGATCGCCGCCTCGATCGGTGTCGGCGTGCTGATCTTCACCAACCTGATCCTGCTGCCGATCCTGCTCAGCTACACCGGCGTGAGCACCCAGGCCGCCGCACGCAGCCTGCGCTCAGAAGCCACCGACACGAAGCATCCCTTGTGGCAGTGGCTGGATCGCTTCACCCAGCGGCGCTGGGCCACGGTGGCCGTGGCGGCCAGTGTGGTGCTGGCAGTCGCGGGCTTTGCAGTGTCGCAGCAACTCAAGATCGGCGACCTGGACCCCGGGGCGCCGGAGCTGCGCGCCGACAGCCGCTACAACCGCGATGTCGCCTTCATGAACACCGCCTACGGTGCGTCGAGCGACGTGCTGGCCGTGATGGTCAAGACGCCCGACGGGCAGTGCTCGCAGTACGAGACGCTGAAGAAGATCGATGCGCTGGAGTGGCAGTTGCGCCAGCTCGACGGCGTCGAGACCACCAGTTCGCTGGCCCTGCTGAACCGCCGCGTGCTGTCCGGGCTGAACGAGGGCAATCCGAAGTGGTACGAGTTCCTGCCCAACCAGGACATGCTCAATACCGTGACCGCCGGGGCGCCGCGCGGCCTGTACAACGACAGTTGCGGCCTGCTGACCCTGTACGTCTACCTGCGCGACCACAAGGCCGACACGCTGTCGCGCGTGGTGACGCACATCGAGACGTTCGCGAAGGACAACGACACCGCAGACGTCAAGTTCCTGCTGGCCGCTGGCTCAGCCGGGATCGAGGCCGCCACCAACATCGTCGTCAAGGACGCCTGGCGTCAGATGCTGTTCCTGGTGTATGGCGCCGTGGTGGTGCTGTCCTTCCTGACCTTCCGCTCCTGGCGTGCGGTGGTGGTGGCGGTGCTGCCGCTGGTGCTGACGTCGATCCTGGCCGAGTCGCTGATGGTCGCGCTGGGCATGGGCGTGAAGGTGGCCACGCTGCCGGTCATTGCCCTGGGGGTGGGCATCGGCGTGGACTACGCGCTCTACATCCTCTCGGTCATGCTCACGCAGATGCGCGGTGGCAAGACCCTGTCCGAGGCTTACCACGGCGCGTTGCTGTTCACCGGCAAGGTGGTGCTGCTGACCGGCGTCACGCTGGCGATCGGCGTCATCACCTGGGTGGCCAGCCCGATCAAGTTCCAGGCCGACATGGGACTGCTGCTGGCGTTCATGTTCCTGTGGAACATGCTCGGCGCCATGGTGCTGCTGCCGGCGCTGGCGCACTTTCTCCTGAAGCCACGACGCCCATGACCGCACTGACCCGCACCGTCCGCATTGCCCGCAAGACCGTCGAGGCGGTGGACATCTGCAGCTTCGAGCTGATCGATCCGGATGGCCAACCCCTGCCGCCGTTCTCTGCCGGCGCGCACATCGATGTGGCACTCGGCAATGGCATCGGCAGCAGCAGCAGCGACAGCACCGGGCTGGTGCGCCAGTACTCCTTGTGCAACGACGCTGCAGAATCGCACCGCTACCTGATCGCCGTCCTGCGGGATGCGAAGTCGCGCGGGGGATCGGTGGCCATGCACGCGCTGGAGGTGGGCCAGTCACTGCACATCAGCGACCCGAAAAACCACTTCGCGCTCGCCAGCGAAGCGCCGCACAGTGTCTTGCTGGCAGGGGGCATCGGCATCACGCCGCTCCTGTGCATGGCGGAGCGCCTGTCGAACACCGGGGCCTCCTTCGCCTTGCACTACTGCACGCGCTCGCCCGAGCGCACGGCCTTTGCCGACCGCATCCGCAGCGCGGGCTTTG
>JBEANV010000355.1:0-7630 GCA_041165285.1 Pseudomonadota bacterium
ATAGGGAATCTGGGGAAAATCGCCGCGAGATTCTACGGCGGCGGCCATTATGGTGGGTAAGCCTCTGCCCCTGCGCATCCTGATCGTCCACAACCGCTACCAGATCCGCGGCGGCGAAGAATCCGTCGTCGATGCCGAGATCGCTTTGCTGCGCGGCCACGGACATGAAGTGCGGCTCTACGAGCGCGACAACCATGACATAGACGGCAAGTCGCGGCTCGTCCTGCTGCGGGATACCCTCTGGTCGCCGTCGAGCCACGCTGATGTCACGCGCCTGATCAACGAGTTTCAGGCCGACGTGGTGCATGTGCATAACACGCTGCCGCTGGTGTCGCCGTCGGTCTACTGGGCGGTCGATGCAGCGCCACGCGGCGTCGCACTGGTGCAAACGCTCCACAACTACCGCTGGTTCTGTCCCAAGGCAACGCTGTTGCGGGATGGCAAGATCTGCGAAGACTGCATCGGCAAGATGGCGTGGCGCGCGGTGGTTCACCGCTGTTATCGGGACTCCGCCGTGCAGAGCGCGGTGATGGCGGCAACCTATGGCCTCCATACCGCCTTGGGTTCCCTGCACCGGCACGCGGACCGGATCATCGCGCTGAGCGAGTTCGCCCGGGACAAATATGTGGCCAACGGATTTCCCGCGGCGCTGATGGCGATCAAGCCCAACTTCGTGTCGGACCCAGGGCCAGACACCCAGCCGGCCCGGGACCGGACCGGGTTCCTGTACGTCGGTCGACTGTCCGAGGAAAAGGGGCCCCACGTGCTGGTCGAGGCGGCAGGACAGGTGACGGAACTGCGGTTCGAGATCGCCGGCGGTGGGCCGCTTGCCGCACAATTGCCAGCCCGAAGCAATGTCGTCTACAGCGGCACGGTCTCGGCAGATGCCGTGCGGGACAAGATGCGGCGGGCCAGGATGCTGGTCCTGCCAAGCCTGTGTTACGAAGGCCTGCCGATGACGCTGGTGGAGGCCTACTGCAGCGGCCTGCCAGTGCTGGCCAGTCGCCTCGGGCCTTTGGCAACACTGGTCGAGGACGGCGTGACAGGTCTGCTCTTCACGCCAGGGGATGTCCGGGATCTGGCCGACAAGCTGCGTTGGGCCGCTGAACATCCCGAGGCAGTGCGTGACATGGGCATCGCGGCACGACAGGCTTATCTGGACCACTACACACCCGAGTCCAACTACCGGCAACTGATGGCGATCTACCGGGAAGCGATCGTCCACCGGCGCGCGACGGCCGGCCTCACTGGAGCGTGAGGCTGCCGCCAGGACGCCGCAGTTTGACTGGTGCACGTCCGAACACCGCGGTGTGCTCGATGGCCGCCTTGGCCTCTCGCCCTTGCGCGAGCACTTCGTGGATCCAGCGCATGGCACGGGCTTCCGGCAGTTCACCGGAGGCCCCCGGATCGAGCGCATCGATCAACTGGCGAATGCCTTCCCTCAGCGCGACCTCGGGCCGATAACCCAGCAGTTCCTGCGCCTTGCGGTAGTCCGGGCGGTGGTGATGGAGGTCTGGCGCGCCTCCCTGCGGATTGATCCGGACCGTCCCCCCCAGCTCTGCCCGGACGACGTCCGCCACGGCCGCAGCGCTCACGTTGTGGTGGCTGATGTTGAAGATCTGCCGGCTGACCACGCCTGCCGGGGCGTGAAGTGCCGCGAGAATGCCTGCAACGGCATCGCTCAAGTGCACATGTCCCCGGCACTGCACACCGTGGTTGTCCAGCGTGATCTGCCGCAGCCGCAATGCGCTTAGGACCATCGCGTTCACCATCAGGTCCAGGCGCATGCGCGAACCACGTCCGTGGACCAGCGCCATCCGCAACACCGACGGCGCAAACCCGACTCCCGCCAGCGGCAGGATGGCCGCTTCCGCCATCAGGCAATGGTGCGCCTGGTGCGTAAGAGGCCGGACCGGCGAGGTCTCGGTTGATTCCGGTGTGCTGGCATGGCCGTAGACGCTGCAACTGCTGATCAGCAGATAGCGCGGTACCCCGCAACTGCGCGCCAGTTGCGCCAGGCGGACCTGCGCACGGTGGTTGACGGCATCGGCACCCGCAGGATCCGACTCCGAAGCCAGCTCGCTGGACAGGCCCGCCAGATCGACCACGGCCTGCATGCCGGTCAGGTGCCCGCGTTGCAGCGCACGGGTATCCATGCAGCGGATGTGCAGGCGGCTGTGGGGGCGCAAATCATCCAGCCCCTGGTCCCCGAAAATCATGCTGTCCACGGCGGTGACGAAATGCCCCCGGGTCAGCAATGCCCGCACCAAGGCAGATCCGATGTAGCCAGCGGCACCGGTGACCAGAATTTGCTGAGGGCGGTCCATGATGATCGGAAGGGAGTGGGGGGCAGCTGCATGACTGTGCCGCCTCGGCCATGGAATACAGTCCCCTCGAATACGGGTTGTTTCCAATTACCCGATCAACATGAGAACTATGTCAGCTACCGCTGGGCTTGCGGGACAAAGTGTTGCGAATCACCTCAACCACGTGGTGCACGTCGCTGTCCTGCACTCCCTGGTGAACTGGCAGACACAGCCCCTCGCCGTACAGCGTGTCGCAGATCGGCAGGTCCACGGGGTCGATCAGGCCGCTCAGGCACGGCTGCCGGTGCAGCGGGTAGAACATCGAGCGTGTCTGCACGCCCGCCGACTCCAGCGCATCGCGCAGTTCCGGCATGCGTGGGCACAGGATCGGAAACCGGAAGGGGATGAACTCCGAGTTCGGGTCCACCTTCATGAAGCGCAGTTGCGCCAGACCGGTCAATCCTTCCTGGAACAGGTTGTAGCGGCGCAGGCGATCGGCCTTGACCTGCGGGAGCCGCGCCATCTGCGCTTGCCCGACCGCACACTGCATGTCGGTGACACGGAAGTTCATGCCCAGCGATTCGTGGATGAACGACCCGCTCGACTCGCGCCCCTGGTTGCGCAACAGGCTGATGCGACGTGCCAGACGCTGCTCCCGCGAGAGCACCGCAGCGCCCTCGCCCATCGTGAGGGTCTTGTCGGCAAAGAATGAAATCACGCCGACGTCGCCGAAGGTGCCGGCGTGCTGGCCGCGGTAACGCACGCCGCAGGCCTGCGCCGCATCCTCGATGACCGCCAGACCATGGCGCTTGCCGACGGCGGCGATCTCTGCGGCATAGGCGGCCTGGCCATAGATGTGTACCGGCATCATGGCCGAGGTGCGGGGCGTGATGGCGCGTTCGAAGGCCTCGGGCCGCGCGGTGAAGGTGTTCGGATCGACGTCGATGAGCACCGGTTTGAGGCCCGCGAACACCGCTGCGCTGGCCGAAGCCATGAAGGTGAACCCCGGGATGATGATTTCGCTGCCACGCGGCAGGTCCAGCGCCAGCAAGGCCAGGAACAGCCCCAACGTGCCGTTGGGCGCCAGCGCGATGTGGTTGGAGCCGGTGAGCTGGCTCAGGCTCTGCCGGAAGGCTGATGCGGCCGGCCCTTCGGTCAGCCAGTTCCGCTCGATGCAGCCATTGAGTGCATCAAGCTCCGAGCGTCCAAGCCATGGCTCGACCTGCTGAATACGGTGGAACTGCATGTGTTTTATCCCCTTTTGCCGACGATTGAAGTCCGCAGCAAGCTTAATCGCGGGGAGTGCCGTACCACCGAACGTGTACCAGCGCGTGCCGTGCAAACTGCCCCAAGGCACCCACCACAAACAGGGTGTTGTTGACCAGGTAGCGTTTCCACAGCCGGCCTGGCTCCTGCGTCAGGCGGAAAAGCCACTCCAGGCCATGGTCGCGCATCCACGCCGGCGCGCGGGCCACGGTGCCGGCGTGGAAGTCGATGCCAGCGCCGATGCCCAGCATCACCGCGTGCACGCGGCCACGGTGCGCGCACATCCACCGGTCTTCCTTGGGGCATCCCAGCCCGGTCATCACCAGATGGGCGCCTGACCCGTTGATCCGCGCGATGTCCGCCGCGTCTTCCTCTTCGCTGAGGACGCGGAACGGCGGCGAGTGCAGCCCCGCGATCGTCAATGCCGGATACGCAGCCAGCAGACCCGCCTGCAACGCCGCCAGGGTGCTGTCCGTCGTGCCATACACGTAGACCCCCAGACCACGGATCTCGGCCTCGACCAGCAAGCGCTCCATCAGGTCGGGGCCATTGATGCGCGCCTGCCGCGGGTGCCCCAGGTGCCGGAGCATCCAGGCCACCGGCCAGCCGTCCGGCGTGACCATGTCGGCTTCGGCGATGTGGCGCCCGTGTTGCAGGTTCCGGCTGGCACGCACGACCGAATGGGCGTCGCAAATGGAAACGTAGCGGGACTCCCGGCGCGCGGCCCAGCCGCAAATCCGCTCCACCGCGGTCGACCAGTCCAGCACATCGACCGGCACGCCCAGGACCGGGCATTGCAATCGCTCAGACCCGCCGATACCGCATCCGCGCTTGGGCCGTGCCATTCGTCAGCGGCGCAGCAGTTGCTTGATGACCTGCACCAAAAACATGGTGTTGGTGAGCAGGTAACGCCGACCCAGGCGGCGTGGCTCGGACCAGAAGCGGTGCAGCCACTCCAGGCCGTGCCGCTGCATCCACAGCGGAGCCCTCTGAAGGGTGCCGGCGTGGTAGTCAAACGCAGCACCGACGCCCACCATCACGGCGTGGATCCGCCCCCGGTGGGCGGCCATCCAGCGTTCTTGCTTCGGGCAACCCAGACTGACCCAGACGGTGCCGGCGCCCGAATCGTTGATGCGCTGCACGATCTCGGCATCCTCCGCGGGCGTCAAGACGCGGAACGGCGGGGAGTAGCACCCGACGATCTGGAGCGTCGGAAAGGCCCTGAGCAGGCGCCGCTGGAGTGTCTCCAGCGTTTCGGGCGTGTTGCCATACAGGAAGATGCGCTCGTCACGCTGGGCCGCCTGTGCGCAGTAGCGGAACATCAGATCGGGTCCGTTGATGCGCATCTGGTCGCGGTAGCCGAGGCGCCGCATCATCCAGGCCACCGGTGCCCCGTCAGGCGTGGCCATGTCGGCCTGCTGGATCACGTCGTGGAAATCCGGATCCTGCTGCGCAGTGATCACCGAGTGGACATTGCAGATGCAGACATAGCGGCTTTCGCGCCTTTCCGCCCACCGGGTAATCACGGCGCAGGTCTCGTCCCAGGAAATGGCGTCGATGGGCGACCCCACCACGCTGACCAGCGTACGCCCCCCCACCGAGGTCGGCCGTTCCGCAGGCGGTGTTGCGTGTGAGATGTCGGGCCGAGGGAGCATGTTCAGGGCAAAGTGAGGGCTGAATGGTACGCGGCAGCGTCGGCACAAACCCTTCGAACCTGAGCACTGCAGTGCGCCCCGCACGATATGTACGCGCACGATTTCACACATGCCTGCCGCGACGCATCGAAATGAAAAGGCGGAGATTCACTTTCTTTTGCAGCGATCGACAACCTGAAGGACATCCGGCCTGACCCGTCACCGGACCCCAAAGGCCTTCCCACTGGACAACTCGACGATGCAACAAGCCCGAATGCTGCGCCGACAGGCGATGACCGCTGCACTGGCCTTGCTGCTGGTGTCCTGTGGTGGCGGGGACGACGGCGGGTCGTCCGAGGCCACCGAATCGGCCACGCTGGAGCTGGACACACTCGATGCAGCCGAGCGCCAGGCCCTGGCGGCGCTGCATCCGGGGTCCACGCCCGAGAGCGAACACTTCATCGTCACGCTCAACGCCGCGGCGGTCGCGGAGAACGCGCGTGAAAACGCCAGAACGCTCGGTGTCGGCGCGCCGCAGACATTGGCCGAACGCACCGTGCAGTCGACCACCGCCCGGTTGATGGGCGCGTCCCCTGGCGCACGCACGAACCGGGTCTACGCCCATGCGCTCCAGGGATTCGCTGCCACCGTGCCCGCAACCGAGGTCGCTGACTTCCTCCAGCGCCTGCAAAACGACCCGGCCGTCGTCCGCATCGAATACGACCGGATCGCCACCGCGACCGTCACGGCCTCACCCCCCGTGGTCACCCGGACGGTGGACAGCCAGACCTGGGGCCTGGACCGCATCGACCAGCTCAAGCTGCCGCTGAACAGCACCTTCCGCAACAGCCTGGACGGCAGCGGCGTGCATGTCTACATCGTCGATACCGGCATCAACGCGCACGACGACTTCGGCAGCCGGCTCAGCGATGCCGGCTTCGACGCGGTCCGGGACGGACGTGGGTCCGGCGACTGCCACGGGCATGGCACCCACGTGGCCGGCACCGCCGGCGGCACACGCTCCGGTGTTGCGCCCGGTGCCACGCTGGTGCCCGTGCGTGTACTGAACTGCGGCGGCAGTGGTGGCCTCAGCGACATCGTCCAGGGTCTGGACTGGATCATGGCCAACGGCATGCGGCCCGGGGTCGTCAACCTCAGCCTCGGCAGCGGTGCGTCCTCCGCGCTCGACGAAGCCGTCGCCCGCCTGTCGAATGCCGGGTTCACCATGGTGGTGTCTGCCGGCAACAGCAATGCCGACGCCTGCACCCAGTCACCGGCCCGCACGCCCAGCGCACTCACGATCGCGTCCAGCGCGTCCAACGACAGCCGCTCCGGCTTCTCGAACTACGGACGCTGCGTCGACCTCTTCGCGCCCGGCAGCAGCATCAGCTCGGCCTCACACATCGATCCGCACGGCTGGACCATCAAGAGCGGTACCTCGATGTCTTCTCCGCACGTGACCGGCACCGCCGCGCTGCTGCTGCAAGCGCGGCCGAAACTCACCCCTGCGCAAGTCGCCAGCCAGATGCTTTACCAGGCCAGCACCTCGGTGATCACGGACGCCATGGGTTCCCCGAACAAGCTGCTGTTCGCCGGTGCGGGCAAGCAGCTGTACTTTCCGACGCCGTGGGTCGTGCATGTCGCGCAGCTCAACCCGCTGGGCAAGACAGTGACCCGGACCACCTGGAGCGCAGGGGTCACCGTCACGGTCCACAACGAGGACGGCTTGCCCCAGAAGGATGTGAAGGTCGTGGGCCAGTTCTCGAACCGGTCCAATCTGGTCGCCTGCACGACCACCGCCACCGGCACCTGTGTCGTGAAAAGCGTCAACCTGCCGGTCGCCACCGTCGGCGTGACCTTCGCTGTCACCCAACTCAGCGGCACGGCCATGACCTACAAGGCCGCCGACAACCTGCGCAGCTACACCCTCGTCGCGCGGCCCTGAGCGTCCGGGCACAGCATCGCCCGGTGGGTCGTGGCTGCGGCGAGCACCAGCTCACCCAGCCCGGCCCCGGCCGCCGGTCCGTCCAGATAGGCATAGAGCTGGCGCCGCATCCGAGGCTCCCAGAACTTGCGGATGTGGCTGGCCACGCCCTCGGCCGCCTCGTCCTGGTCAGGGAAGGCAGCAAAGAATGCTCCGATGCGGTTGGCCAGCCGCACGACGGTCTGGTCCGGATCGTGGGCACTCATCGCGTGGCCTCCGGCTGCCCGGCGTGGGCCTTGGCGAGCAAGCCTTCCTGCGTGCGGCTGAACGCCGCAAAACCACGCTGCCAATCGCTCGGCTGCGTGACCTTGCTCACCTGCACCGCCGTCACCTTGTACTCGGGGCAGTTGGTCGCCCAGTCGGACGAGTCGGTGGTGATGACGTTGGCGCCGGACTCGGGGAAGTGGAACGTGGTGTAGACGACGCCCGGCTGCACCCGC
>JBEANV010000356.1:0-8369 GCA_041165285.1 Pseudomonadota bacterium
GTTTGACGAGGTTGATGTCGCGAAACAAGTGCAGCAGTTGCAGCCGATTCGACCCGATCATGACCACGCGGCGCACCCCGGTGAGGTTGAATCCATACTCGACAGTGGCCACACCAAACAAGGAGACCGTCTGCGCAATCATCATCAAGCCGAACTGGTGATCGCCCAGGCGCTTCATCAGATACGGCAAAATGATGATCGGGAGTATCTGGTTGACAACGATTTTCAGCGCCGAAAACAAGATATTTTCCAGTGGCAATTTCATGCGCAATGTCGCTTCACGTCATTCACCATTCACCGTCTAGCGCTCACCTTGTATTGGATGCGTCAACGCATGAAAAATTGCCCGAGCTTGCTCAAATTCTTGCTCACCAGAGTCAGCAGCCCGCCGACGCGGTTGCGCCGCAAGGCATCATAGTCTTCGCGTGACTTCTGGATAATGTTGCGCAACGACCGGTTGCTCGCTCCGCCCGTGCGCATCAGTACCAGCACATGCGGAACATAGCAGGAGACAAAATTCGTAGCCCTAAAGAAGCGCAGAATGGAATCATAATCTGCCGCGATGCGATACCTTGTATCGAAGCCACCCATTTTTTCATAGACTGCCCGGCGTACATAGAATGTCGGGTGCGGCGGCATCCAGCCTCGACGCAGCAGTGCCGGCGTGAATTCCCTCGATCGCCAATACCGAACCTGCCGGTTCACATCGTCATGTCCCACGTACTTCAGATCGGCATATACAGCATCGACCCGGGGGTCTTCGAATGCAGCGGCAATGCGCTGCAGTACCTGGGCATCAGCGAGAACATCGTCAGCGTGCAAAAAACCGATCACGTCGCCGCTGGATCTCGCGATTCCTTTGTTCAACGCGTCGTAAATACCACCATCAGGTTCGCTGACCAGCACCGCCACACGGTCGCGGTATTTTTCCAGCACAGCCAGTGTCCCATCCGATGAGCCCCCGTCGATGATGACGGATTCAACACTCGGATAGGTCTGGGAGAACAAGTAATCGAGCGCGTCGGCAATCGTGTCATGTTTGTTGAATACAGCCGTGACCACAGAGATTTTCAGCATCATTGCTCCTGCCGGACGGCAAGTCGGGAACCCATCACGACACGGACCACACGTGTCGCCAGCAGCAATGCCAGGGTCAAGCGCCAGCGGACCATCTGCAGAATTCCCTGGGGGGTGGAAGGACTGACGTTTCCGCCGTGCCGTCGGTACTGGATCAAGGGACTATCGATATAGTCCACCCGCCCGAGCAGCGTGCCAAGTGCCCCAATCCACATGTCGTGCATGGGCACCCGTTTCGGGATTGGCAAGACGGCCCGCAGCAGATCGCGGCGTATCGCCATCGCACAGCCGAGGTAGCGATTGCGGACCAAGGTACTCCAGAGGCTGCCGTGAAAGCCGCCACGTGTGGCCATGAACGAGGGGGCAAACACATTCCCCTGCCCATCGACCAATTGGGCATCCGATATCACCACCTGGACTGCCATATCGGCCTCGAAGCACGCGGTCATGGTATCCCGCTTGCCCGGCAGCCAGACGTCGTCCTGATCGCACAGGAAAATCACGTCCCCCGTCGCGGCCAGAAGGCCGGTTTCAAACGACGCGAAAACGCCCTGGTTGGCTGGATTTTCGATTACGCGGATGAAGCGGGACTGCAATGACTGGATGTAGTCCACCGTGCCATCCGAGGAAGCGTCGTCCACTACCACCAACTCGTCTCCAGGCCGCAACTGGCCCACGACCGTGTCGATCTGCATCGGCAAGTATTTCAGGCCGTTGTAAGTTGCCATGACGACGGATACCTTCATCGAACCCTCCCCACCTTCAGTAGCATTGAAATACAGACGCCGAACAAATCCAGTCGCCGCACCAGTACCAGCATCTTGGCCGTTCGCGCCAACTGCCAGAGCAGGTGCTTCCAGCGCGAATAGCCTGCCCCGGAAGCCAGAAAACCATGCTCCGCCGCCAGAATGGATCGGTATCGGCTGGCCCCGATGCTGCTCATGTCCTGCACGGACAGGGAATGTGCAACCACGGCACGCGAAACCAGCACCACGCCCCCGTGCCGTTGAATTTCCCGGAATATCCAGTGATCCAGATAATCGAGCGAAAACTCAACCGGGAACGGCACTAAGCGCTTCAGCGCGGAAACCCGTGCCACGGTCGCAGACGAAATGGCGGTCAATTCTCCGGCAGCACTTGGCGCTGCGCGGGACCACGGCATCACACGCCCATAGCCAGTGATGCGAGAAGGCGAGATAGCGACAGACCCATCCCGGATTTCTGGCACGATCGCCGCGCAGCGCGGCGCATCCACCCCGGCAGAGCCGCGCGCTGCCGCCGTCGCGTCGAGAAAATCCACCGGCAGGTGTGTGTCATGGTCCAGGAACAGGATCCAGCGACAGCCGGTGCGTTCTGCTTCATCAAGGGCACGGTGGTACGCGCAACGGGTTCCACCATTGGCAGGGTCGTGGACATAATTGACCTTGTCCTGCACCGGAATACCCATCCGGGCATGGTCGATCGGACTGTTGTCATACACCAGACAATGCGCCAACCGACCGGTATCCAGCCAGCACAGAACCTGCGCACCGCAAGGCACCTGCTGCAACGTCCTGTTGTAGAGGACGATCACCGCCAGCAATTTTCCCCAGTCTTCTCCATCCGTACCGTCAAGAATCACTTGCTTGTTCTTTCAAAGACATCCCGGTCATCACAGGAAAAACACCGAGTAGCTCCTGACCAATCCCTCATCGCGCACGACATACACATAGGCCGTGGCCAGAACCCATCCCAGGACCATGCCCTTTGCGAAGTATTTTCGACGACTGGAAAAAAGGCAGGTCGCCATCAGCGGCAAGAACACGATGTTGATCTCGAACAGCCGCAGGGCAAGTTCCTTGACCGGCGCCAGAGAGATCAAAAAAATCAGACCAAAGAGAATCCCGCGCCGACCGAGAACGAGCATCCAGACGTCCCGTGTCAGCGGCACAGGAGATTGCGTCACGGGCGTTCTGGTCAAGCGTCGGACCCGGCCGCCAAGCCAGTGCAGACGAAATCCGCCACGCGGAGCCTGCAGCATCGGGGTTTCGACACGCGCCAGCGACAGGGCCAGTACAAACAACATCAGTGCGGGCACCGCCAGTGGATTGGCCGCTTCAGCGTTGGTGGTTTCCGAGAACGTCACATACAACGCGATGCGCGGGTCCAGCCCTGCCAGCAGATTCAACAGGACACTGCCTGGCGCAATACCGCGCGCAGCAAAGGCGAATAGCACGGTGGTCAGGCCCAGCAGCACCTTGTCTATCCAGCCCGCCGCCCGGCCTTGAACCGGCAGCAGGAATACCAGAAAGATCAGTGCCGAGCTGTGAAATCCGATGGCCAAGAAAATAGCCCCAAGAAATTTCAGTCGATTGCCATGATAAAGATAACGCAGCGCATACAACACAATCGCAACGGCCAGACCCGCACGAATCTGCGTGAATTCATGGAGCAGGAAAAACGTCAGCGTGTAGGTCAGAACTCCCGCTGCAGTGGCCCAACCACTGCGAGAGAACCACTGAATGGCGCTGAGTTTCAAGAACACCGCCAGAAAGGCGAGCATCCAGACAAATACCCTGAACGGCAACAGCGCCGAGGCAAATGCATCGTTCAGCAGGAAATAGAGCGCCTCGAACAGGACGGGCCGCTCCAGAAATCCGGCATCATCGCCCCGGTAGGTGTACCAGGTTTCGTAGACCAGAAAATCTTCCGCGACCTGGGGTCCACGCATGGCCGCCATCGTCGCCAGCAGCATGGCGAAGATAACCCCCAGCGCCTGTGCTGATATGCGGCGATACTGCGCACCCATGACCGCCGCCATGAAGGCAAACACAGTGATGTAGATCATCGCGCTGCACGCCGTGGCAGGGCAGGCTCAGACAGGTTGCGCATTTTTCCGGCGCAAGCCCTGCGCCACGGCTCGGCTGGCCATGCCCAACCCGGCCACGACAGCCGCCGCCAGCGCGATCAGGCCGCGACGGGGTTTGCTTTTTTTCTCGGGGGGAGCGGCCACATCGACCACCTGGATCAGCGCACCCTCCCGACTTTCATCGGCCCGCGCCAGCTCATACTGCTTGGCATACAGGTCGTACAGGGTTTCCTGGTACTTGTAGTCACGGTACCGATTGATGTAGTCGGCATCGCCGCGTGCAGGCTCTTTCTGTTCCAGCCGGGCCAGCTCGGCGCGCAGTGCCGTTAGCTGGGCTTGCTGCACGACCACTTCCTGCGCACCGTCGGCCAATACCCTTCGCAGGGTCTGCAGCTTGATGTCCGCCGCGGTGGCTTCGGCTTTGAGCTTGGCATATCCTTCAGCCGCCGCGCGCGGCTCAGCCATCAGAACCCCGGCACCGAACCCGCTCGCCTGCAAGGCGATCTGTGCTTCGGCCAATTTGGCCTTGGCTTCCTTGAGTTTGTTCTCAAAGAAAACGCGGCGCTGCTGGGCTTCGCTCACGGCCAGGGTGTTGGTGAGGCCGCGCAGCTCGTCGATGTAATAGTTCGCCATCTCCGCAGCACGCTGGGGATTGTGGTCATCGACTTCGATCGAAATCAGGCCATCCTTTTTCCCGACCTGGATGAGCACATTCTTCAGAAGCTCCTTTCTCGCATCCACCGTGTAGGACTCGTCGTACACGTCCTTCAATTTGAACCGGTCGATGACCCGATCGGAAACCGTGGTGCTCTGCAGCAGCGCGACATACTGATCACCCGTGTTCTTGACACTGATGCCACCCGCCAGCCCGGCGAGGGCGCCAAGCGAGCCGAGGGCCGCTGCAGCGATGTTCTGCTGCTGCTGGGGGGGCATGATCAGGGAGCGTGCGGTGAAGGTCGGCGGGATGAGCATAGCGCCGCCGAACCCGAGTGCGCCACACACGACCGTGGCCGTCAGCACACGCGCCCATTGCGCCCCGACCATGCCCGCAAGCTCGAACAGGCCGGCACCTTCGTCTGCATATTCGGGGGCTTCGGAACGCTGTGCTGGGTTTTTCATAGTGGGGGTCAGGGGGGTCTGCATCCGGTCTGCGTCAGTTCTGCAAAGTCTTCAAGGCCGCCGCCCCGATACCAAACTGATACAAGATCTGCGTCCATTCCTTCAAATCCTGCACCCAGGTCGTCTTGTTCATCATCTCCGGCACGAACACCGTGTCACCCGGCTCCGCCTTGACCTTGGTCACCCCACCAACCAGCCCGAAGAAGGACGCCCGCTGGAGCTGGCTCAGCACGCTGCCGTTCGGACGCAGCACAAAGGTGCTGCCTGGGTCGGAGCCTCGGGTCGGCCCCCCCGCCAGATTCAGGAAATCCCCCAGCGTCTTGCCGGGCTCCAGCAGGAATGCCCCACTATTGAACACCGAACCAAACACGCTTACCGTGGTCGGCCGCGCCGGTACATAGACACGGTCGCCATCCTCGATGGGCAGGTCCGGGAGGGTGCTGGCATCTGGCTCCACCTGCAGGACGATGCGTCCGGTCGGGCGCACCTGGCGGAGTTTCTCGATCAGGCGGGACGTGGCGGTGCTGCGCTGCTCGAAGGTCGCAGCCTCGTCGGCACTGATGGCCCGCTGGGTCGCCGAGGCACGGGCGAACTCGGTTTCCATGTCGCGCAAGGCACGGTCATAACTCTGCTGCTGTGCAACGCGCACACTTTCGCGCGTGAATTCCGTGCCATAGACAAAGGCATTCGGCGTGAGTCCACCGGCCAGTCCGATGGCCATGCGGGTGGTCACGCCCGGGGGCAGCACATACTCGCCGGGCTGGATCACCTCGCCCTCGATGCGCACACGCTTGTTCTGCCGCGCCACCGGCTGGGTGGCATCCACCGCGCTGAATGCCCGCATCACATCGCCGCTGCCGGGCAGCTGGGCACTGTCTTCAGGCAGGCTCAACTGGGTGATGCGGGTCTTGGAGCGGTCGCCGAGGCGTTCGATCGCCAAGCGGCTGCGGTCGGCCACCGCCGTGAACCCGCCCGCCATCGCGACGATGTCAGCGACCTTTTCGCCCGGCTTCATCTCGAAGATGGCGGGGCGATTGACGCTGCCGACCAGCGCGACCTGCGGGCCGATCGGCCCGACATGGATCACGTCGCCGTTCTGCACGACGCGGTCCGCGCTGCGGTCACCCTTGAGCAGCAAGTCGTAGAGGTCGTAGCGGGTGACGGTGTCCTTGCCGCGCCGCAGCTCGATGCTGCGCAGGCTGCCTGCGGAGGCGGGTCCGCCACCGCGCATCAGCGCATTGACCACGCTCGACAGCCCTCCCACGGTGTACACGCCCGGCCGCTTGACGTACCCGGTCACATAAACCCGCACGCTGCGGATCTGGCCGAGCGACACGCTGATCTGGTAGTTGCGGAACACCTGCCCCACGCGGCGCGAGATCACGTCGGTCAGCTCGGCGTAGCGCACACCGGCGACCATGATCGTGCCGATGCGCGGAATCGAGATGCGCCCGCTCCGGTCGACCATGACGCGCAGATCGGCGTCGACCGATCCCCAGAGCGAGATCTGCAGCTCGTCACCGGAGCCGACGATGTAGTCCGCAGGCACCAGGCCGCTCGACTCGGCGATGTCGTAGCTGGCCTTGCCGGTGATGAGTTCCTGGCCGAAGCGCTGGACACCAAGGTAGCCGAGCTTGCGCACGTAGGTTTCGAATTCATCCACGCTGGCGCCAGATGCACGGGTCAACGGCGAAGAACTGGGTTCCTCCTGCATCGACACGTCATCACGGTCCCGCTCACGGTCCCGCAGGCGCTCGTCCGCAGGATCGTATGAACCTGCGCGGTTGGCCGAAGCACGTGTCGGCGACTGCTGCAACCGCACCGGGCCGTTGGTATTCGCGCCGGCACCGCTGTTGGCGGCATTGGTCGACGTGGTCGACGCGCTGTCACCCGGTGTGGTGGCGGTCTGCGCAACCGCCCAGGGCGACGATCCCGCAGCAACCAATGCCACGACACTCAGACGACAAAGGGGAAAACTCAGGCGGGAAACAAGCATGGAGCGTCGGACCAGATCGAAGCAGACCCACGGGGTTCCGGGGTCGGCGCCGATTGTAGAGGGTGGATTCCTGGCGCCTGTCCGTGGTCCGGATGGAGATAAGGTTTCAGTCGAAACGCCGCGCTTTAACCAGGCATTTCGAAACCATTGCCATTTCGCTCTGCACCTGCCGAGCGATCACTCGTGATGGTCGAAGGCCTGGAACCCGGCCATCTTGACCAAGCTGTCTTTGCGCGCCGAAGTGTAGTCGGCCTCGACCATCTCTTTGACTAGCTGCTCGAACGACGTCGTCGGCACCCAGCCCAGCGTTACCTTCGCCTTGGTCGGGTCGCCAAGCAGCGTCTCGACCTCGGTCGGGCGGTAATACCGGGGGTCGACCTTGACGATCACATCCCCCACGCTGCACTTGGCCTTGTCCCCCGTGACACCCACGACCACGCCCACTTCTTTCTCGCCTTCGCCCTCGAACTTCAGCGCAATGCCCAACTCGGCCGCCGAGCGCTCCACGAACTGGCGCACGCTGTACTGCACTCCAGTGGCGATGACAAAGTCTTCTGCGTGGTCCTGCTGCAGCATCAGCCACTGCATCTCGACGTAGTCACGCGCGTGGCCCCAATCTCGCAGCGCACTCATGTTGCCCAAGTACAAGCAGTCCTGCAGACCCAGCGCGATGCGCGCCACCGCCCGTGTGATCTTGCGGGTGACGAAGGTCTCGCCGCGCAGCGGGCTCTCGTGATTGAACAGCACGCCGTTGCAGGCGTACATGCCATAGGCCTCGCGGTAGTTGACCGTGATCCAGTAGGCATACATCTTCGCCACGGCGTAAGGGCTGCGAGGGTAGAACGGCGTCGTTTCCTTCTGCGGAGTCTCCTGCACGAGACCGTAGAGTTCCGAGGTTGAGGCTTGGTAGAAGCGCGTCTTCTTCGTCAGGCCCAGGATGCGGATTGCCTCCAGAATGCGCAGTGCGCCGATGCCGTCAGCATTGGCCGTGTACTCCGGCTCCTCGAATGACACCGCCACATGGCTCTGCGCCGCCAAGTTGTATATCTCGTCGGGCTGCACCTTCTGGATGATGCGAACCAGGCTGGTCGAGTCGGTCAGATCGCCGTAGTGCAGCGTGAACATGCGACCGTCGACATGTGGATCCTGGTACAGATGGTCGATGCGGTCGGTGTTGAACAGGCTGGAGCGACGCTTGATGCCGTGGACCTCGTAGCCCTTCTTCAGCAGCAGTTCTGCCAGATACGCACCATCTTGGCCTGTGACGCCAGTGATCAGGGCCACCTTGGAGGTGGAATTCTTCAGGGTGTTCTGTTCGGTCATGTCAAT